>NZ_JBEYZD010000005.1:67235-215494 GCF_040645895.1 Streptomyces olindensis
TGGGCCCAGACCACCCCGACACCCTGACCAGCCGCAACAACCTCGCCAACGCCCTCTACGGCATGGGCCAGTACGCGCAGGCAGCCGACCACCACCGGCAGATCCTGGACGACCGCACCCGCGTCCTGGGCCCAGACCACCCCGACACCCTGACCAGCCGCAACAACCTCGCCAACGCCCTCTACGGCATGGGCCAGTACGCGCAGGCAGCCGACCACCACCAGCAGGCCCTGGACGATCGCACCCGCGTCCTGGGCCCAGACCACCCCGACACCCTGACCAGCCGCAACAACCTCGCCAACGCCCTGAACGGGATGGGTCACTGCGAGCAGGCGGTCGACCTGCACCGGCAGACCCTCGTCGACCGCACCCGCGTCCTGGGCCCAGACCACCCTCACACCCTGGCCAGCCGCAACAACCTCGCCTTCGCCCTGGATGCGATGGGCCGGTACGAGCAGGCGGTCGACCTGCACCGGCAGACCCTCGTCGACCGCACCCGCGTCCTGGGCCCAGACCACCCTCATACCCTGGGCAGTCGGCACAATCTTGCCGACGCCCTCCGGGGCATGGGCGAGTACGCACAGGCCGCCGACCTGTACCAGCAGGCTCTCACGGCCTACCTCCGCGTCCTCGGTCCGGATCACCCGAACACCTTGGGCAGCCGGCACAACCTGGCCATCGCATTAGAGGGCATGGGCGAGTACGCGCAAGCGGCCGACCGCCACCGGCAGAACCTCGACATCCGCACCAGCACCCTCGGACCGAACCACCCTGACACCCGGCTCAGCCGCGACAGCCTGGAGGCAGCGCTGACCGCCTCGCGCACAACGCTCAGGTCACGCAACCGTCCGCCCCGGCACAGAACGATCACCGACTGACCCCCCAGTAAGAGAGATCAGGCGTCGTGAAGTGGCTCCGGAGGGCGGTTCGGTCCGGCACCACCGGGCGGCTGGTCAGGACGTCGGCATCCAGTAGCGGCGCTTGTCACCAACCCTGTCGATGAACTGGCCGCCGTTCGTCTCGATCACGCGCTGGGAGGCGGTGTTCGTCTCGTCGCAGGTCAACAAGGCCCGCCTGATGCCGAGCGAGTGGGCGATCGGCAAGGCTGCGGCGAGCATCGCGGTCGCGTGTCCGTGGCGGCGTGCGCTGGGCCGGACGTCGTAACCGATGTGGCCGCCGGCCTTCTCCAGAGGTGGAGTCAGCCGGTGGCGGATGGCGAGCCTCCCCAGCATCTGGTCACCCTCGGCCCACCACAGCGTTGTCATCGGCACGAACCAGTCCGCTCGCCCGGCTGCCTCGTCCCGTTCGCTCAGCACGCGCTTCACGTAAGCGGCGAATGCCGCGGTGTCGGTCAAGGCCGGAGGGTCGACGTCGTTGACGAACCATGGAGTTGGGTAGTCGTGATCTTCGCGGAACTCGTTCACCGCCGCCAGGAAGGACGCCTGCAAGCGGACGGTCGGATCGATCAGCTCGGCCATCTGGTCATGATGCCCGTCCGTCTGCTGCGGGCCCAGCTGTTGCCGGCAGCGGGCCAGGCCCGCGGGTTCGCGTGTTTGGGCACTACTTGATCCCGTTGGTCGCCTTCCCCTGATCACGTTTGTCCCTGCGGAGCTACGCCCATCGTCTCCAGCCGGCTGTCGATTCCGCAGTGCAGCGTGTAGGTCAGCGCCAGCGGGTTGGCGAATTCCCGTGCGAAACGGCGCACGAGGGTCATGGTGATCTCTCCAGCCGTCAGACCACTGCTCAGATAGAGGTCGAGGAACGCGTACGCGTACTCCGCCGCGAAGCACTGCGGAATCTCTATCTGCGAGCCCAGAACACCGCTCGCACCCATATCGACAAGGGCCCTGCCCAGATGCTCGAGTTCCGGCGACGCGGCTGCCTGGCCGGTGTGGCAGGCGTTGAGGAGCACGAAGGGACGGAAGATCGCGTCCGGGGAACCTAGGTATCTGGTCCGTTCCCGCAGGACCAGGTCAGCGTCGATGCATCGTTCGTCGGAGAGCTTGACGGCGAGGTGCTGATGCTGCGAGCCGTTGTCGACGAAGCGGCCGTGACACCAGAAGTACATGATGTCGTCGTCCAGGACGGCCTCGGACAAGGCACTGAGCAGTGTCGCGGATCGCGTCCGCACGGTCAGGGTCGCGCGTTCCTCCAGCAGCTTGCGGACCTGGGGTGCTCGGCCCACGTGAGCAAGGGAGTCATCCGTGTTGAGGCTCGCGGCCGGCAATCGGCGAGGCGCCGTCTCACCCTGGATCATCGGGTACGACGCGCCGGTCTGCTCCACCTGGTGCCGGTAGCCGAGGAACCGGGAGCACGGGTGAGGGTCGTTCGACCTTTCGACGGCGAGCATCGGCCAGGGCAGATGGAGGTCGGAGTCGAAGCTGATACGCAGCCCTTCCTCTCCGCTGAGCACGCTCAACAGATGTGAGCGGAACTCCTTCACCTCATGGTTCTCCCCGGCGAGGAGCCGGTCGAGCAGGTACTGGCCCTCCTTGGCGAGCTCAGCGGTGAGCAGTTCGGTATCCGACGCGTACGGGGTCAGATCGGCTGCTTCGGCCAGGGGGAATCCGGCGATGGGGGTGCCATCGGCGTCCGCTGGTTGATGCCGTACGAAGAGATCTCGCCAGGTCGTGCGGAGCCGTCCGGCCGTTCTGAGGACGCTGGTGGCGGATGCGGTGAGGTATGCATGGTGGAGCCGGGTCCGGGGACCGCGCTCGCCGGGCCTGAAGGCGGTCATGTGCAGCCCGTCGGTTCCACTGCGTCGCAGGGCCACGACGAGGTCCAGCGGTGCGACCGGGTGCGGTGCCGCGTCAGACACTTCCCGGCGCGCGGCCACAGCCGTGTAGTCGCGCGACGGATTGTGCCGAACATGAACCGTCGCCTCCTGGGACATGCTCAACTGCTTCCCCCTCCAGCAGTGCCGGAGACGGGCGCGAGAAGGGGCGCCGGGACGTGGACGATCGCCTCGAAGTCCTGGAGCACCCGGCCCAGGTCACGGTCGTACACGGTGAAGCGCAGCCGGTGAGCGCCGGGCTCCCGCGCGATGAAGGTGAACGCCGCAGGTGCGCCTTCGGCCGCGTACTCGGTCGCCGCCGGCTCCAGGGCGGCCGCGGACCCGACGGAGGAGACCAACACCATCGGAGGCAGCGTGCTTTCCGACGCGGCCCCGCCGGGGCTGGTCCGCTCCAGCCTTACGTCCACCGTGACCGGCTCACCGACTCGCGGGGCCCCGGATCGCAGTGTCAGACGAGGTGCCCACGGCCGGCGGACACCCGTGTCCGGTCGGAGGTGCTCGGCCGGGACCGCCGCCTCCTCGGCGGCGCGCATCTCCTCGACGAGCAGACGGTAATCCGCGTCGATGCCATGCAGCGTGTCGAGACAGGACACCAGGTCCGCCTGCTGTCGCCGCAGGGTCCGGGCCGCTGCCCCGGTGCCCTCCGCACCGTACTCCGCGTCACGGAGGAACGTGCGCAGCGGCTTCACAGCCAGTGTTGCCACTTCCTCGGCGTCGTGCGATGCGCTCTTCCGCAGCGCCGTCGCCACTTTCTCGGCGATCTCGGCCCGCATTCGCGCCTCCAGTTCGGAGAATGACGCCAGAGAGATCAACCAGACGGTCACCTGGGCCAGGCCGGGCAGGGGCACGCTGCCCTGGATGCGGTACAGCGTCGAGACAGAGGTCGGTGGCACCAGGGCGGCTTGTATGCGCGCCGTGGGGAACTCTTCAAGCGGCTCGGCAAGCACCGTGTTGAAGAGATCCTCCAGTTGATGCACGGCGTCCCTCAGCCGGTTCTCCAAAGTGCCAGACCAGATCTCCACCTCTTGCTGGGCCCGCTGCAGGAGGAGGCCGGTCAGCTCATCGGCCCGCGCCCGCAGGGATTCCTGCACCCGGAGTGTCACTTTCGCCGTGAGCTCCGCCTCCGCCGCCCATCGCGGGCACTCATCAGCGACGTGGTTGAAGAAGCGCTCCCCCTCCCAAGCGATCCTCTCGCGGGTCCGCTCGATGAGCGCCGCTCCCTGGTGAAGAGCCCTCCCGTACCGTTCGGCGAGGACGGTCTCTTCGCTCCGCAGCACCTCCAGTGCGTCGTGCCCGGATCGCATGAGGGAGCCCACGGTCCTCCCCAGGTCACGAGCGGATTGCAGGAGTACGTGCGTGCGCTGCGCTGCGGCTCGTCGCAAAAGTGCCCGTTCGAGTTCGGGAATGCCGGTGTCAGTGATCGCCGTATCGTCCTGTCCTGTCCGGGCCGTCAGGGCCCTTCGAGCCTGGACGAAGAACAGTTCGTCGCCGGAGCGCATCAGCGGAGTCACTTGTTCACGCAGGCGCGCGCGCACGGCCGCCCGCTGGTGCTGGGCCACCAGGTCCTCCTTGTTGACGACAAGGAGGAGGGGGGCGGCCTGTGGTGCTCGTAGGCGATCGCCGAGGAAGTGTGCATCCGTGTACGACAGCGGAGCGCTGCCGTCCAGCACCGCGATCAGCAGGTCGGCGCCTTGCACGGTTCCGGTGAGGTGCTGCGCATGGAGGCCGTCCGCGTTTCTGCCGGGTAAGTCGACCAGGACCAGACCGTCCCGGCACACCTCCGCGGGCCAGCGGATCTCAGCGCGTTCGTAGCGCGCATCCGGCCTCGACGTGTCGTCACACGGCATGAGGTGCGCCGCGACGTCCTGGACGTCTACCTCCCTGCGGAGTGGTGGAGCAGGTCCGCCCGAGGGGGCCGGATACAGATAGGCCGTGGCAGTGGGTCCATAGGAGACCTCGGTTGTCACTGCCGGGGTGCGCTGCGGGGCTTGGGGAAGTACTGCGGCGCCCAAGAGAGAGTTGATCAGGGTGCTCTTGCCCGCGCGGCTCTGGCCGACCACCGCAACCCGGAAACGGTCGTCCGCCAGGGCGGACGAGTGCCGCAGGAGCCGTGCGTGTGTGTCTTCCCTGCCGAGAACACTGGCTGCCGACGCGGAGCGCCGTACCAATGCGATCAGGCGGCTGCGATGGTTCCCCGCGGCCACGTGACCTGACCGCGCTTCGACCGGCGACGTCGGCGTGTCCGGTTCAACGGCCCGCTCGGCCCATGCGCGAAGAGCCGCACCGAACATCGCGTCCGCGGCGGCCCGTGCCGAGAGAGCGGCGCTCAGGAGGTGGGCACGCTCTGTCTGGGCCGGATCCTCCTCCAACGCGGCCATCTCACGAGCCCCCGATCCGGCGGCCTGGGGCAGGCCGGCCGCGTCCGGCTGCCGGCCCAATCCCGTGGAGTCGTGCACCAGGTCACTCAGCGCGGACCACGCCTGCCGTTCACGTTCACCGGCGTCGCTCCTCGCCAACGACACCAGCAGTTCCGCAGGAATGTCGACCACGGCCCACCCCGCCCCCTGAACGCGCTGCAACAGCGCACTCACACCAGGTTAGAGCTTGGACGACCGCCGAGGGCCGTTATCTAGTGCCTGACCTGTCGCCGCATCTCCAACAAGAGGTGCATTGCGGTGCGCCATCTCCAGATCTCCCCGACTCCGACGACAGCGGATCGCCGGGTGAGCTGGCCCGGGTCGGCGCGATGAGCCCGAGGGCTTCCCGTCCCGCGCCGAGTGCCGCAGCCGCGCGTAGCCCGGCGCATGCACAGCATGAGCTCATCGCATGACCGGGGTGGCGCCGGTCGCCGCGATGGACAGTTCCCACAGCCGTGCGGCTCCGTCGGGGTCGATGGCGTAGGCGCGGACGCCGCCGTCGTCCATGGGCGCGGCGGGGGCGGAGACGCGAGCGATGTCGCAGTCCTCGAGATAGAGCCCGCCGCGGCCGTCGAGGAGCGGGGAGGTGGCGGCCCACAGACCGGTGGCGGCGCCCTGGGAGGGTGTCTTGAAGTCGGCGCCGATCACGGTGCCGTGCTCGTCCACCCATCCCCGTTCGATCTGTTCCTCGAGAGTCATCTCTCGCTGGAGGCCGGTGATGATCTTGCCCGGGTGGGGAGCGAACGCCCGAACGCCGTCGTTGTGCCCGAGCCCGTCGAGCTGTACGGCGAACAGGGCGTTGGCGGTCTTGGCCTGGCCGTAGGCCAGCCACTTGTCGTAGCCGGTACGGAAGTGCGGGTCGTGCCAGCGGACGTCGGTCAAGGTGTGCCCGGCGGAGCTGTTGACGACGACGCGCGCACCACCGGCGGCGGCCAGGAGCGGATACAGCTCGCAAGCGAGAGTGAAGTGGCCGAAGTGGTTGACAGCGAGCTGGCCTTCCCAGCCGGGCCCGACCCTCCGCTCAGGGGTGGCCATCACGCCGGCGACGGCCATGAGGAGGTCGAGCCTGTCGATGGAGTCATTGATCTGTGAGGTGGCGGCGCGCACGCTGTCGAGGTCCGCCAGGTCCATGGGGATGACGTCGCAGCCCTCCACGTCTGCGAGAGCAGCGCGGGCGAGGCCGGGCCGGCGTGCCGGGACGATGACCCGGGCTCCGGCGGCCGCCAGGCCTCGCGTGGTCTCCAGACCGAGTCCGGAGTAGCCCCCGGTCACGACGGCTGTCGCGCCGGAGAGGTCGAGGCCGGCCATGACGTCCTCGGCGGTGCTGGTGACGGAGAAGGGCGAGCCGAGCGGCTGCTGATCGGTGATGGTCATGCCGACGACGCTAGAAACTAGAGCGAGGTCTAGATCAAGTCCTAGGCTGGGCGGCATGCCGACTGTCGAAACCCGCGCGGAGCCACTGAGCATCGGCGAGGTGGCCGAGCGAACCGGACTCAGCGTGCATGCACTGCGCTTCTACGAGCGCGAAGGTCTGCTGGTCGGACTGGTCCAACGCACAGCGGGGGGCCGGCGGCGATACACCACCGCCGATGTCGACTGGCTGCTGATCTGCGTCAAACTGCGCGAATCCGGCATGCCGCTGGCCGACCTCAAACGGTTCGCCGAGCTGGTACGGCACGGCCCGGGCAACGAGGCAGAACGGCTGCAGCTCCTCGACGCACATCAGCAGCGCGTCGAGGCACAGATCCAGGCGCTGGAGGAGTGTCGCTCGGTTATCGCCTGGAAGGTGGGCGTCTACGCCGAACACCTTGCCCGCGGCGAGGCCGGCGGACTCTGGGACCCGACGGTCACCAACGTCCCGGGACAGCACACCTAGCACTTCAGCTGTAGATCGTGATGTGTGCCATGGTCTGGGGGCTCTCTGCCGCTGATGGAAACTCAGGTGGCATCGGCGGGCGGTCCGGGTAGATTCGCGCCGTGCCCGAGCTGAAGCAGCTGGATGCTGGCCATGCCCCGGCGGTCCTGGCCTTCGAGCTGGCGAACCGCGCCTACTTCGCTGCCTCGATCTCCGACCGGGGCGACGAGTTCTATGACCAGTTCGCCGACCGGCACAGTGCCATGCTGGCCGAGCAAGAGGCCGGCGGCTGCGCCTTCTATGTGCTGGTCGCCGCGGACGGCTCGGTTCTGGGCCGGTTCAACCTGTACGACTTCAAGGACGGCACTGCCCATCTCGGCTACAGGGTCGCGCAGCACGTCGCGGGCCGCGGCGTTGCGACCGCGACCGTCCGGGAGTTGTGCCGGCTGGCGGCGATACGGCACGGGCTGCGCACACTGCGCGCAGCCACCTCCCATGCCAATGCCGCGTCCCAGAGGGTGCTGACCAAGGCCGGGTTCGTCCCGGTCGGCCCGGCAGACCCGGCCGACCTCGGCGGTAAGCCGGGCACCTGGTATCAGCGCGACCTGGCACTCCAGCCGTAGACCGCGATCTTGCCGGTGGGCCGGAATCGCCGGCCGCGAGCACCGCGGACGTCATGGTCTCCCCCAGGGGGCCGACTCTGACGCCGCTGCCCGGCCACGCGGTTCCTCGGCCCTCGGGTCGCAGTGGACGCGACAGGCGCGCTCGTACCACAGGGCCGCGAGCACCAAGGTCAGCGCAGCGGTGCCGAGCACCAGCAGGCCGAGGGTGAAGGGACCGGACACAGGGGTGGCCAGGCGGACCCCCGGGACCAGGTCGAGCAGGAGGGGAATGCCGGCAGTGGCTGCTTCCGGTGTTCTGGAACCGGGCGGACGGTCTTGCATGTACATGATGACGCGCGGCTCTCTGGAAGGAGGAGGGGGAACTCCCGGGCTGTCCGGGCCTCGTGGCTTCCTCACGTCGCGACGCTCATCTGCCGCCGTCACGGTGACGGCGGCAAAGACGTGGCGGCCAAGGCCCGTAGCGCGGCGACCGGTTTGCGCAGTCCGTAGGCGACCGCCGTCGACGTTCCGTCGGCATGGGTCCAGGTCAGCAGTGCGCGTCCGTCGGCCACGCTGCCCTGCACCGTGGTGGGTTCGCCGAGGAGCGGCAGACGGCCGACGATCTTGACGGTGAGACCGGCGACCTCGGTCCAGAAGTAGTCGTCCTGCGGTGGTCCCGGCGCAGCGAGACCGAGGGCGGAGGCCGCCGCGGTCCTGCCCTGGGCGACGGCGTTGGACCAGAAGGGCGCACGCCGGTCGGGCCGTGTGCCGTCGCCGCGGAGGTAGGTGACGTCGCCGGCGGCGAACACGCCGGGGACGGTGGTGGCGCAGGCAGGGTCGATGCCGACGCCGAGGCGGTCGGCGAGGCCCGTCCCTGCCAGCCAGCCGGTGCAGGGCACTTCTCCGGCGCAGGTCACCACCAGGTCCGCGGTGAGTTCGGTGCCGTCGGGGAGCGCCACGCCGCTCACGGGGTCGCCGGTCAGGGTGGCGAAGCCGGTGGCCTGGATGAAGCGGATGCCGTACGTCGCGGCTCGTGTGGTGATCTCGGCGGACAGGTGGTCGCCGAGGATGCGCTCCAGTGGCCGGTCGGCGTCCACGACGGTGACCGGGATGCCGCGGGCGGCGCAGGCGCTGGCCACCTCCATGCCCAGGAAGCCGGCGCCGACCACGATCGCCGAGCCGGCGCGGGCCAGGCGGGCGCGGAGTTGGCGGGCGTCGTCGAGGGTGCGCAGGACGAGTTCGCCCCGCTGCCCGGGGGCGGCGAGGCGCCGGGCGCCCGCGCCGGTGGCGATGATCAGCGCGTCGTAGCCGACCTGGCGGCCGTCGGCGGTTGTGACGGTGCGGTGCCGGGTGTCGGCGGTGACGGCGGGCGAGCGGATGACGTCGGCGTCGAGTCCGTCGAGGGCCAGGCCGAGGGTGTCGTCGGCGGCCGGGTCTTTCAAGACGGCTTTGGACAGGGGCGGGCGCGAGTAGGCGCCGTGTTCTTCCGCACCGATGATCGTGAGGGGTCCGGTGTGGCCGAGGGTGCGCAGGTGGCGGGCGGCGGTGGTGCCGGCGAGTGACTCGCCGACGACGAGCACCGAGCGCGGTGCGGTCACGACAGGACTCGCAGGGCGGCGACCGGGCAGGCATTGACGGCCGCGCGGGCGGCGAGCTGATGCTCCTCGGGGACGTCGGTGCCCTCGAAGTGGTAGGTGAGTTCGGCGTCGTCGTCCAGGCTGAAGATGTCGGGGGCCTGGTCGGCACAGAGGCCGTGGCCTTCGCAGCGTGGATGGTCGACGGAGATCTTCATGGTGCTGTCCTCAGCTGTCCTGGAACGGGCGAGCGGCGGGGTTCAGGCGGGGATGAGTTCGAGCGGCAGACGCTCGAGGCGATGGATGACGTTGTTCAGGGCCCACTCGGGTGTCCCGGCCACCTCGATGCGGTCGACGCGTTCGACCAGGGCGCGGAGCATCGCTGAGGTCTCCATGCGGGCCAGGCCCTGGCCGGCGCAGCCATGGGTGCCCTGCCCGAAGCCGAGTTGGCGGGCGGCGTCGCGGCGGATGTCGAAGGTGTCCGGGTCGTCCCACTCCAGCGGGTCGCGATTGGCGGAGCCGTAGAGCACCAGCACCCGGGAGCCCTTGGGGAGCGGGACGCCCGCGAGTTCCGTGTCGCAGGCGGCAGTGCGGGAGAAGGCGCGGATCGGGGATTCGTAGCGGACGATCTCGTTGACCGCTTTCGCGACGAGGTCGGGGTCCGCCTTCAGCAGGCGCCACTGTTCGGGGTGGGTGGCGAAAAGGTACAGAGCGCTGGAGATGGCGCTGATCGTGGTGTCCAGGGAGGGCGCCAGGTAGTCGATCATCATGGTGACGCACTCGGCGGGCATGATCCGGCCATCGTCGGCGGCGCGCAGCAGGTCGTGGCCCATGCTGCCGTCCAGCACGGACCGGTCGCGGACGACACCGCGGGCGTAGCGCATCATGCCGAGGGACGAGGGGAGGGTGCGCATCGCCTGGCGGTTGAACGGGCCCAGCGCGTCGAAGGTGGCGCCTGCCCAGCGCAGCAGGTGTTCGCGGCCCTGCTGGGGCCAGCCGACCAGGTCGGGGACGACCGACATCGGCAGCGCCGTGGCGACCTCCACCGCATCCACCGTCCGGCGGGCTACGGCTGCCGCGACCACGGCGGCCGCCTGCTCGTCGACCGTGTCCTTCATCGTGCGCAGCGCCCTGGGCGTGAGGCGATGCGCGAGGAGGGAGCGGCGGCGGGCGTGCTCCTCACCGTCACTGCACAGCGTGGTGCCCTGCCCCACACGGTTGGCAACGGGGTTCAGACCGACGCCGTCCGAGGAGACGAAGGTGTCGTCGTCCAGCAGCACCTGCTTGCACTCGGCGTAGCGCGGCAGGGCGTAGACCTTGTGCTTGCTCAGCCAGACCACGGAGCCGAGCTCACGCAGCGCGGCGTAGTGCGGATGAGTGTCGCGGATGGCCGACGCCGAGTACAGGTCGGGGCGGTAGACGGGAATTGCCGCAAGCATGGGCATGAACAGCCCTCCTGAAGGGGCGGTGAGAGAGGGGGGCATGACGGGTGTGCGTGTGGGGCGGGCGGTCGGCGGACAGCTGACGGGAGCGCAGCCCCGGCGAGCTCCCGCTCCATCCCGTGCACGGGCGGGCGCCGTCAGCGCAACAACGCCGTAATGACGAAATAATCAAGCTTGATGGAATGCTGCGTCAAGAGTTACGCCAAAGAAAACGATGAACTCATCAGAACTGCGAGTGTTCTCTCTTCATGCGCCGGAGCAAGCTAGACGACGGAGGCCGGCTCCCAGAGCGCGGCGTGCTTCTCCTTGCCCAGCTCGGCCCAGACCGTCTTGCCCTGCCGGGCGTGGCGGGTTCCCCAACGCTCGGCGAGCTGGGCGACGAGGAGCAGGCCGCGTCCGCCCTCGTCGAAGGCGCGGGCCCGGCGCAGGTGGGGGCTGGTGCTGCCGGCGTCGGACACCTCGCACAGGAGCGACTGGTCACGGATGAGGCGCAGGCGGACGGGGGGCCGGCCGTAGCGGATGGCGTTGGTGACCAGTTCGCTGACCACCAGTTCGGCGATGAAGTCGAGGTCACCCAGTCCCCAGGACGACAGCTGCCGGACGGCGCTCGAACGAGCCCGGGCGACGGCCGCCGGGTCGGCGTCCACGTCCCAGGCGGCGACTTGGTGGTCCCCGAGGGCCCGGGTGCGGGCGAGCAGCAGGGCGGCGTCGTCATGGGGTCGGCCTGCGGGCAGCAAGGCCTGGAGCACGGTGTCGCAGGTGGCCTCCAGGGATGCGGAAGGCTGTGCGAGGGCGTGGCGCAGGAGGGTGAGGCCCGCCTCGATATCGCGGTCGCGGGCTTCGACCAGGCCGTCGGTGTACAGGGCGAGGAGGCTGCCTTCGGGCAGGTCGACCTCCGCCGCTTCGAACGGCAGTCCGCCCAGGCCCAGCGGCGGACCGGGTGGCAGATCCAGGAGGTCGACGGTTCCGTCGCCGCTCACCACGGCGGGCAGCACATGCCCCGCGCGGGCCAGGGAGCAGCGGCCGTCGACGGGGTCGTAAACGGCGTACAGGCATGTGGCGCCGACGTCCCCGGCCGTTTCCGGGTCCGGGTCGGCCGAGGCTTCGGCGGACAGCCGGATGACGACATCGTCCAGGTGCGTCAGCAACTCCTCCGGAGGCAGGTCGACGTCGGCGAGCGTACGCACCGCGGTGCGCAGGCGCCCCATCGTGGCGGCGGCGTGAATGCCGTGGCCGACCACATCGCCCACGACCAGGGCGACCCTGGCTCCGGACAGCGGAATGACGTCGTACCAGTCGCCACCCACACCGGCCTGGGCTCCGGCGGGCAGGTAGCGGCAGGCGACATCGACGGCGGTCTGCTCCGCCGTACGCCGTGGCAGCAGACTGCGCTGGAGAGTGAGGGCCGTGGCATGGGCGTATGTGTAGCGGCGGGCGTTGTCGATGGCCACGGCCGCCCTGGCCGCGATCTCCTGGGCGAGGAACAGGTCCTCGTCGTCGAAGGGAACCGGGTCACGGTGACGGCAGAACCGCGCGACGCCAAGAGTGGCGCCGCGGGCGGTCAGCGGCACCACCAGCGTCGAGCGGGCAGGAGGGGTGCCGAAGCCGTCGGCCGGATCCGTCGGCGTCGTCGTGTGCCGGGACGGCCGGCCGGTGGCCAGGGCGCGAGCCGTGACCGATCCGTCCGCGCAGGTGTGAACCGCCCCCAACCCGACCGTCGGCTCCGGGCCGCCTTGCGCCGACGACGCCTGGGCGACCCGGCGCAGGACGAGCGGGTCCGGCGCCGGACCGCCGTAGCCGCGGACCATGGCGTCGAGCAGGTCGACGGTGACCAGGTCGGCGAAGTGGTCGAGGGCGAGGTCCGCCAGTTCCTGGGTGGTGCGGGCGATGTCCAGGGTGGTCCCGATGCGCAGACCGGCCTCGTTCACCAAGGACAGCCGCCATTGCAGTCGCCGGTCCCGCTCCTCCTGGAACGCCGTGACACCTTGCTCGGACGCGTCGTCGACGTATCCGTTCGCCATCGCGATCAGGAGGCGCGATGCCGCGCTGATCAACTCCGCGTCCTTCGTCAGCCGAGGCATTTCGGCAAGCAGTCTGTCCAGGACGACGCCCTGACCGAACCGGAAGGCCCGCAACAGCACTGTGACCGGCGTGCCGTGCCGGGCCAGCCGACGCGCGCGTTCCAGCTCGGCGGCCGGCGGATCTGTCTCGCTCGGCTCGATGCCGTGTTCCAGGCCGGCCAGCACGCCGACGACGTGCTCGGTGATGTTCTCGGACGTCATGCGGACGAGATCCGGGTTGCTCCACAGTTCGGGAACCTCACGCCGCAGGCACCGCACCACGTCGGCGATCATCTCGTCCGCCATCGGCCCGAGGTCGCCGGCGACACGGGACACAAGGCTGGCGGCGGTGTACTCCACACTGTCGACGGTACGCCGTATGGGAGGCCCGCGAGCTGTCGGGATGGGAGGCCCGTGAGCGGTCGGGCATCGGCAGTGTCCTGCTCGGTGCGGCGCGCAACCCGGTGCGTCAGCCGGTGGCGATCGCCGCCCCGGCGTACGCCACCGCCGTCAGGGCCAGTACGGCGGCCGGGACGGCCCGGACCGGCGGGTCGCCGTGGCGCAGGTGGACCACCGCCGCCGCGGCCATCAGCAGGGCGAGGCATGTCGCGGCGGCCACGCCCAGTGGCATCCAGGTCAGCCCCGTCAGCAGACCGGCAACCCCGGCCACCTCCAGCGCGCCGACGACGCGATAGAGCCGTACCGACATGCCGAGATGGGCCGCCGCCTGGCGCATGAACGGCGCCGCGGCCAGCTTCGCCAGCCCCAGCGGAAGGAAGACCAGGGACAGGACGACGGCGAGCACGGTGGTCATGAGTCGGACCCGCCCTTGCGCCGCTCCTCGCCCAGCCGGGCGTAGTGGTCGATGAGTTCGGGGCTGTCCACAGCGGCCGGATTGACGACCTGCTCCACCGCGGCGCCCTGGAGCAGTCGCTTGATCGGGACCTCCAGCTTCTTGCCGGTACGGGTGTGCGGGATGCCCGGCACTTCGAGGATCTCGTCGGGGACGTGGCGGGGTGAGGCGCCGGTGCGGATGGCGTCCTTGATCCTCTCCCGGAGGGTGTCGTCGAGTTCGACACCCGCCGCTGGGACCACGAACAGCGGCATCCAGTAACCGCCGTCCGGCTCCTCCGCGCCGATGACCAGCGCCTCGGCGATCTCGGGGAGACGTTCGACGACGTCATGGATGTCGGCGCTGCCGAGCCGTACACCGTTGCGGTTGAGCGTCGAGTCGGAGCGGCCGTGGACGATCACCGAGCCGTGGCCGGTGACCGTGATCCAGTCGCCGTGCCGCCAGACACCGGGGTAGAAGGAGAAGTACGCGTCGCGGTAGCGGGTGCCGTCGGGGTCGTTCCAGAAGTACAACGGCATCGACGGCATGGGACGGGTGACGACCAGCTCGCCCACCCGGTCCACAACCGGGAAGCCCTCGACGTCATAGGCGGCCAGCGCCACACCCAGGTGGGGTGCGGACAACTCCCCTGCCCAGACCGGCGTGTTGGGCGCGCTGCCCGCGAAGCCGGAGACGACGTCGGTGCCGCCGCTGATCGACGCGAGCAGTACGCGGTCGCCGACGTGGTCGCGGACCCAGGGGTAGGCGGAGGCCGGCAGGGCGGAGCCGGTGCAGCCGACCACGCGGATCGACGACGGGTCGTGTACGGACGGGTCGATGCCGAACTTGGCCATGCCCAGCAGGTATTGGGGGCTGGTGCCGAAGACGGTGACCCGGTGGCGCGCGGCCAGCTTCCACAGGATGTCGGGCTGGGTGAGGGGTGCCGGGCTGCCGTCGTACGTGCAGGTCGTCGCGCCCGTCAGCAGCGTCGAGGCGACGAGGTTCCACATCATCCAGTGGGTCGTGGTGTACCACAGGAAGCAGTCGTCGGGACCCAGGTCGCAGTGCAGGCCCAGGGTCTTGAGGTGTTCGAGCAGGACGCCGCCGTGGCCGTGGACGATTCCCTTGGGCAGACCGGTGGTGCCGGAGGAGAAGACGACCCACAGGGGGTGGTCGAACGGCACCGGGGTGCAGGTGAGTTCCTCGGTGCGGGTGGCCGCGTCCTCCCACGGGAGCACCAGCGAGGGGTACGCCCTCGACGGCCAGGGCAGGCCCACATGGTCCACCAGCACAGTGGCCTTCAAGGTGGGCAGTGCGTGGGCGAGTTCAAGGGCGGCGTCGCGGCGGTCGTGGGTGGTGCCGTTGAAGAGGTAGCCGTCGGCGGCGATCAGGACGGTGGGTTCGAGCTGGGCGAAGCGGTCGGCGGCGGCCTCGGGGGCGTAGTCCTGGCCGCACACCGACCACACGGCGCCCAGGCTCGCGGCGGCCAGGAACGCCACGATCGCGTGCGGGGTGTTGGGCAGATAGCCCACCACCCGGTCGCCTGACCCCACGCCCAGCTCGCGCAGGGTGCCCGCGACCGAGGCGACCTGGGCGCGCAGGCGGCTCGCGGTCACCTCGTAGCAGGAGCCGGTCTCGTCCAGGGCGATGACCGCCACGGCATCGTCGGCGAGGTTGCGCAGGGCGTGGTGGGCGTAGTTGAGGGTGGCGCCGGGGAACCAGCGGGCGCCCGGCATCCTCTCCTCCCTCAGCACCCGCTCGTACGGCGTGTCCGCGTCGATGTCGAAGTACTCCCACACCGCCCCCCAGAAGCCCTCCAGGTCGGTGACCGACCAGCGGTACAGGTCGGCGTAGTCGGCGCCGGACATCCCGACATGGCGGGCGAAGTCCATGAGATTGCTGTCCGCGACGGCCTGCGGATCCGGCGTCATGAAAGGCTCGGGCACACTCATCAGGTGACGCTCCTCAGCAGGCTGTTGTCGACGGTTCGTCGCGGCGGGTGGGGACTGCGGGTGCTGTGCAGCAGGGACGCCCAGGCGGCGGTGCCGGTGAAATCCCGGCCCCCGGCGGGGACGACGTCCATGACGACGCGGTCGGGGCGCAGCAGCACGGCGTCCGCACGGCCGGCGCGCAGCCAGGCGGCGAGTGTGCCGTCGTCGCCGAGGCCGGTCACGGGGACCGCCCGGACACCGAGCGCGTGGGCGAGGGCGTTCAGCGAGGGCCAGGGATCGGCGGTGGTCAGGATGGTGAAGGAGTCGCCGAGCACCTCGTCGAGGCGGCTGCGCCGTCCGTCGGCGGTGATCCATGGTTGGGGGCAGTGCGTTCCCGCAAGGCCCTTGCGGAGGCGGCGGCGTACGAGGAGTCCCGTGGTCAGGGGCGGGCTGAGGTCGCGGCCGGCCAGTTCGGTCAGGCCGGGTATGCGGCAGGCCGCGGCCAGGGCGCTGCGGCGGATCGCGGCGGCACTGTCCTGGCCGCCGGTCATGGCCCAGCCCATGGCGACCGCGAGCCGGATCACATGCCGGGCGTGCGGCTTGCGTTCACTCTCGTAGGTGTCCAACAGCCGCTCGTCCCCGCCCTGTCGGAGCACGCGGGCGAGCTTCCAGGTGAGGTTGTAGGCGTCCCGCAGTCCCGCGCACAGCCCCTGTCCGATGAACGGCGGGGTGAGGTGGGCGGCATCGCCGAGCAGGAAGACCCGTCCGCTGCGCCAGCGGTCGGCGAGGCGGGCCCGGAAGGTGTACTGCGTCTCCCGGACCACCTCGAAGTCCCCGTCGTACGAGGGCGGCAGCCACGGCCCGATCAGCTCGCGGACCGGCTGCTCCTCCCCCTCGCGCAGCCGGAACTCCCAGCGGTAGCGGTCCTCGCCGACCCGCATGAAGGTCGCCGGGCGGTCTGGGTCGCACACCTGGTCGACGCCCTCCCAGCAGCGGACGTCGGCGTCCGTCCGGACGTCGATGACGGTCCAGCGTTCCTCGAAGCGCAGGTCCTCCCAGACGGCGCCGATGGCCTCGCGGGTGAGGCTGTTCGCGCCGTCGCAGCCGAGCACCGCGTCGGCCCACAGTTCGTGCTCACCGTCGTCGTCCCGGTAGGTCACGCGCACGGGGCCTTCTGTGTCGGGGCCGATGCTGATGACCTCCACGCCGCCCCGCAGTTCGCACTCCGGGTGCCGGGTGAGGGCATCGTGCAGCAGCCGTTCCAGCTCGGGCTGGTCGAACATGCTGGTCTGCGGGTAGCCGTGCAGGCCGTTCTCGGTGCGCCGGAACTCGGCCATCACCCGGTGCCGGGCGTCCAGCAGCCGCAGCCCGTTCGCCGGGCGGGCGATCGCGGCGAACTCCTGCCCCACGCCCGCCGCTTGAAGGATCCTGCGGACCTCGTCGTCGGTGGCGACGGCACGCGGGAGCGGGTAGACGTCCTGGTGGCGTTCCAGGACGACGCTCCGGACTCCGCGCCGGGCAAGGAGGAGGGCGGCGGTCACGCCCACGGGCCCGGCGCCGACGATCACCACGGGCACGTCTGCCCCGTTACGTTCGAAGATCATGTGCTTCGGGTCTCATTTCGCGTCCGTGACGGGGGTGCGCTGCTCGCCGAGGTCGATGCGGCCGTCAGGGGTCGCGATCGTCGCTGCGATCACGTCGCCCGGGCTGAGGTAGTGCGGGTTCTTCGCCTGGCTCTTGAAGAACGCCTTCCACTTCACGGCGGGCGGCAGCAGCGCGCCGATCTTCTCGACGGCCTTCGGCGGCGCCTTCAGGGCCGTGCCACCGGGAGTACCGGTGAGCAGCAGGTCGCCGGCGTCCAGGGTCTGGAAGCGGGCCAGCAGGGTCAGCGCCTCGGCCGGGCGGACGATCATGTCGGCCAGGGTGCGGTCCTGCCGCAGCTCACCGTTGACGCTCAGCTTCAGGCGCAGGTCCAGGAGATGAGCGAAGTCCTCCGGCTCCAGCAGGGCCAGGTACGGCCCGGTCGGCGTGAAGGTGGGGTACGACTTGCTCTCGTAGAACTGCGTCTTGGTCAGCTGTACCTCACGGGCGCTGACGTCGTTCGTGATCACGAGTCCGGCGACGTACGAGGGCAGATCCCGCTCCTCGACGACCGTGCCGACGGGCAGGGATGCGCCCATGACGAGGCCCAACTCGATCTCGTAGTCGAGGAACTTCACGTGCGCGGGGCGGACGACGGCCTCGCCGGGGCCGCTGACCGAGCCGGACGCCTTGCGGAAGAAGGCGGGCGGGATGTCGCCGGTGAAGCCGGAGTCGCGGGCGTGGCTGCGGTAGTTGACCATCTGGGCGACCACGCGGCAGGGCGTGGTGACCGGCGAGAGCGCCACCAGGTCGGCGACGGGCGTGCCCGGTTCGCCGGAGGCAGCGGCCTCGCGGACAGCCGGCCGGTCGGCCAGCAGCTCGGCGGTGGTCACGGCCTTGGTCTCGACGGGGACGGCTCGGCCGATGGGGGTCCCCCCTGCTCGAGCGGAGTCGAGAGCTTGGGGGAGGACGACCCACCAGCCTTCGGCGGTGCGCAGGACATTGGTGCTCATGTCAGTGCCTTTGTGAGGGGGATTCGCGTGCGGGGTCAGGAGTTGGCGGCCTTGAGCAGGCCGAAGAGGCGTGCGGGGTCCATCTCGTTGTCGCCGCGCAGGGCCTCGATGACGTCGCGGACCCGCTGCGGGGAGGGGCTCGCGCCCAGGAAGTCCCGGGTGGCCGGCGGCCCCCACTGGGCGAGGCCGCTGGTCGACATGGGCGCCCAGCCGGGCTCGACGTCGCAGGAGAACAGGTCGCCGTCGGCGAAGTGCTCGAGCATGAAGTGGTCGGGGTCGCGCCAGTAGTCGAAGAGCTGGCTGCCCTGGATGTGCCGGCCGATGCCCCAACTGCGCTTGTAGCCACGCTCCTTGAGGTACTCGCCGCCGGCGGCGATGGAGTCGAGGTCGGTGACCTGGTAGGCCGAGTGGACATACCCCGTGCCCGGCCCCAGATGCATGGCCAGCGTGTGGTGGTCGGCGGGCACGCTGCCCAGGTCGCAGCGGATGAACGCCATCGTCGGGCCGCGCCCGCGCTGCCCGTCCAGGAACAGGAAGTCGGACACGATCATTCCGAGGGTGTCCAGGTACCAGTCCAGGGCACGGCCGAACACGCGGGTCTCCAGGACCACATGACCGAGACGCTGGATGCGGGAGGGCTCGCGCGGCGGACGCTGGGTGGCGTTCGTACGACGGTGATCCGTGCCGAAGTTGAGGAGCAGCGGCCGCTGCTCCGGCAACGCGGGGAGCTGTTCGCCGCAATACACCACCCGCACCGGGAAGCCCGAGGGGTCGAGCAGGTCGACCACCTTTCCGCCGCCGGGCACGTCGATCTCCCGTACCGCCGTCCCTGTGGCCCGCGCCAGCCGGTCCAGGTCACCCCGCTCGGCGGCGCGGAACGCCGGGCCGATGAAGCGGGACGTACGACCGCGTCGGATCACCATGCAGGGCGAGCCCGCGAAGGTGCCCCGCAGCCACAGCTCACTCTCCGTGCGGGCGGCGACGCCGAAGCCGAAGTCCCGGGCGAAGACCTCCGCCCGCTCCAGGTCCGGCTTCTCGAACTCCAGCCAGGCCAGGTCCGCGACCTTGATCAGGGGATTGCGGGAGCGGCCGGGATGCTCGCCGCGCAGGGCACCCTGTTCGCTGTGCAGGTCCTGGTGGGCCGTCTTGACGTCGGGCCCGTGGACGCGGGTTTCAGACATGGTGCCCTCCGAGCAACATTGCTTCAATGAGGAAATCATCAGGTTTGACAGTTCCGTCGTCAAGATGTTCACGACAGGAATGATGAACTCATCAGAGCTGCTATCGTCATCGCCCGGGCGGGTAGACTCGGCGTATGTCTACGTCAGCCCCGCCCAGCAACCGCTTCGAGCGGCGCCGCGCCGAGACCCGTCGGGCGCTCGTCCGCGCGGCCCGGCAGATACTCGCCGAGACCGGGGACACCAGCGCCAGCATCCAGGCGATCGCCGAGCGGGCGGACGTCGGTTTCGGCTCCTTCTACAACCACTTCGAGTCCAAGACGGAGCTGTTCGAGGCGGCCGTGGTGGACGCGCTGGAGGAGTTCGGTCAGAACTTCGATGAGTGCCTGACGGGGATCGACGACCCGGCGGAACTCGTCGCGGCGGGCTTCCGGCTCAGCGCCCGCATGGCCGACTCCCACCCCGAGCTGATGCAAATCCTGCGCCGCCGCGGCCTCGGTCACATCCACTCGGACAACGGCCTGGTCCGGCGGGCACTGCGAGACCTTGAGGCCGGCCTGACGTCCGGCCGCTTCACCCCCGTCGACCCGGTGGTCGCCCTGACCGCACTGGGCGGAACCCTGTTGTCGCTGGTGGAGATGCGATTCGCCCGCCCCGACCTGGACGGCGACGAGGCCGCGGCGAACCTCGCCGAGATGGTCCTGCGCATGCTGGGCGTACCGCAGGACGACGCCCACGAAGTCGCCCGGCGCCCCCTCCCCGACCCCGCCTCACCGGCCGCCGCTACGCGGTGAGCGACGGCTCGGCCGGAAGGCGGCCGAGCGGCCGGCGAAGTCGGCGCCGATCGCGCCCGCCGGGGGGTGACGGCGTGTCCTCGAAGGCGATGCGGTCGCCACGCCGGAGCTGCCCGCCCGACCATTGCAGCCGGTAGGCCGGAATGGCGGGCGTCCCGCAGGCTCTGGCAGCGCATGAACCCCGCCGGGGTGTGGGCTGCCGCGGCCGTCGGCCTGGTGATCACCGGAGCTGCGCTGTTCGGCACGATCCGCAAGGTGCCGGAGCCGGCCAGGTCACCCGGGCCCGGACCGCACCGGGGTGTTCCGCCGCGTCACCGCCGCCGGCCCGGCTCGCACCTCGTTCGCCCCCTGCCGGAGTTCGCCGACCGCGGTCGTGGCATCGGCCTGTGGACGGGATCCTTCTTCCTGGTCAGTTCTTGTGCCCGCTGGTTGTGCTCGCGCTGACCTCCGTCGTCGGCTCCACCGCGAAATCCATGGGCGTACCGGCTCTCTCCGGGGCCGTCGCGAGCGCCGCACTCGGCCTCCCCGCACGGCGCCACCGTGCGGGGGCCGCCCCCGCGCCGGTCCTGCAGATCGCGTTTGGGACTGATGACCGGACTCCTCGTCGGCATCTTCACCTGCCGCCGGCAGACGCCGCGACTTGTCCTTGGTTCGCACCGTGCCCGCCTCCCGGCACACCACGGCCGCCGAGGGCGGCATCAAGCCGCCGCACAAGCTGGTTGACCGCCGGCCGAGGCAGCCCGAGGCCACCGCGGATCAGACTCCCATGCGGCTCCGGACGCCCGCCCGGGCGAGGCGCGCGCTACCGCAGCGCGTACTCGACGCCTCAGGCCGCGAGACCGTGACTTCCGGCGGCTTGCACTTGACACGATCACCTTATCGGTAACAGTGTAGCCATTATGAGCACCTGGTCTGAGCCGCAGCCCGATTCCCGGTTCGTCGCGGTGGGTGGATCGCGGATCCACTACAAACGCGCCGGGCACGGCCCGGCACTCGTTCTGCTGCACGGCAGCGCTTCGTCGCTTCAGCACTTCGACCGTGCGGCGGCCCTGCTGTCGGAGTCGTTCGACGTCATCCGCCCCGACCTGCCGGGCTTCGGCCTGACCGGCCCTCGCGAGGACCGCGACTACCGCATCCCGACCTACACGGCGACGGTGGCGGCCTTCCTGGAGGCGCTGGAGGTGCCTCGCTACGCGGTGGCCGGCAACTCACTGGGCGGCAACATCGCCTGGAACCTCGCCCTGGACCATCCGGAGCGGCTGACCGGCCTGGTGCTGGTCAACGCCACGGGGTACCCGGAGAAGGAGATCCCGGCGGGCATGCGCGTGACCCGCAATCCGCTGCTACGGCCCGTGTTGCGGCGCGTGATGCCGCGCGGCGCCATCGAGCGCAACCTGCGTTCGAGCGTCGGCCCGCACTCGACGATCGTGGACGATGCCATGGTGGACCGTGCCCACCAGCTCATGAACCGGCCCGGGAACCGCTCGGCCTTCGTCGACTTCTGCAACACCGACCAGCCCGACCGCAGCGCGCAGATCCCCCGCATCACGACGCCCACGCTCGTCCTGCGCAGCGCGAGCATCGACGGCCAACACTTCAGCCGCGACATCCCCGGCGCCGGGGAGATGGTGCACCCCCATGGCGGTCACCTGCTGCCCGAAGAGGAACCGCAGTGGGTCGCGGACGCGATCGTCATGTTCCTCCGCTCCTCCACCGACACCCCCACGCACTGAGGTCAAGGAGACCCGATTCATGAAGTACTTCGCCGCCTCCGGCGAGGACCGACGGCTCACCACCGAATCGCGGCAAGCCCTGCGCGGCAGTTTCATCGAACTCTCCGACGGCCTCACGCACTACGAACTGAAGGGCCCCGAGGACGGGCAGCTGGTCGTGATGGCGGGCGGCCTGACCATCCCGCTCTTCTACTGGGACGGCCTGGTCACCGAGCTGCACGCCCGCGGGCTGCGCACTCTGACCTGCAGCGCGTACGGCCGCGGCTACTCGGACCGGGTGCGGGCGCGATACGACGAGACCCTCTTCGCGCGGCAGCTGGCCGAACTGACCGAACGCCTGGGTCTGACGACGAAGCCGCTGCACATCGTCGGCACCTCCATGGGAGCCCTCGTCACCATGACCTACGCGGCCCAGCACCCATCACGGGTGTCCACCCTCACGATCGTCGGGCCCGCCGGTCTCGCGAAACCGCGGCCGACCGACCCTCACCGGCTGCTGCGCAACGATCTGTTGGCCGGTGTCGTCGCCCGGACGCGCGGCCGCCAGATACTCCAGGGGCACCTCGGGCACAACGTCCGCGACCCCGAACTCGGGGCGAAACTGACGGACATGGTCCTCGAAGCCTTCCGCTTCGAGGGGTCACTGTATGCGGTCTTCGACACGCTGCAGCACCTGCCGCTCTCCGGCCGTGACGACCTCTTCCGGCAGACCGGCGCACTGGGCATTCCCACACTGCTCCTCTGGGGCGACGAGGACAACGTCACGCCCCTGACCCACCTCTCCGCGGCGCGTGCCCTCCTGAGGCCCCAGGAGCATCACGTGATCCCACAGTGCGGTCACATGGCCCCGTTCGAACGTCCGCGCCACGTCGCCGATCAGATCGTCCCGTTCGTGGCCGCACGCGCCGAAAGGCTCGGCTCATGAACGACCCGCAGGTCATCGACGTACTGGTCATCGGTGCGGGGCCTTCGGGATCCGCCCTGGCGATCGACCTCGTCCGCCGGGGACTCGACGTACGGATCGTCGACAGGTCCCCCCACGCCTTCGACGGCTCCCGCGCCAAGGGCGTCCAGCCCCGCAGCCTCGAAGTCCTCGAAGACCTCGGTGCCCTGCCCGACGTGCTGGCCGGCGGCAGCACGTACCCCAAGCTCGGGATCCATGCCGGCCCCCTGGCCGTGCCGTGGAAGATGTTCACCCACAAGGAGGCGACTCCGGACGTCCCGTACCCGAACACCTGGCTGATCCCTCAGTTCCGCACGGACCGCGCACTGCACGCCCGGCTCAGCAAGCTCGGCCATGAGATCGAGTTCGGCAGGGAACTGACTGAGCTGACGCAGGACGAGGACACGGTGGTCGCCAAGGTGGCGGGCGCGGATGGCACGGAGGAAATCGTCGCCCGGTACGTCGTGGGCGCCGACGGTGGTTCCAGTGTGGTGCGCAAGCAGCTCGGCATCGGTTTCGTCGGGACCACGGACGAGAGCGACCGGATGCTGATCGTCGACGCCTCGGTGACCGGTCTGGCCCGCGACCGGTGGCACATGTGGCCCGGCCGGGGCGGCAGGTTCATCGGCGCCTGCCCGCTCCCGCACAGCGACATGTTCCAGTGGATGATCCGTCTCACGCCGGACGAGGAACCGCCTGCCAAGAAGGACGACATCGTCCAGCGGATCCACCAGCACACCCGCAACCGGGGCATCCAGTTGCACGACATCCACTGGACGTCGGTGTTCCGGCCCAACATCCGCCTGTCGGAGAATCACGGCCGAGGTCGGGTCTTCCTCGCCGGTGACGCCGCGCATGTCCACACCCCGGCCGGCGCCCAGGGCCTGAACACCGGTATGCAGGACGGCTACAACCTCGGCTGGAAGCTCGGCCAGGTCCTCGCCGGGGCGGACCCGGCGCTGCTGGACACCTACGAGGCCGAGCGGCAGCCGATCGCCGCCGGGGTCCTGGGTCTGTCCACGGACAAGTGGGGCGGCATCGCCAAGCTCGACCCGTCGAGCATGAAGCGGGGCAAGGACGAGCAGCAGCTCACCCTGACCTACTACGGTGGTCCGCTCGCCCCCGCCGACGGCATGCGCACCGGGACACTGCGCGTGGGTGACCGCGCACCGGACGCCCGACTGCTCGGTGCCGACGGCGCCGAGACCCGGCTGTTCGAGGTCATCCGCGGGCCGGACTTCACCGCCCTCGCCTACGGCCCCGGTGCCGCCCGATCCCTCGAACAGCTTGCCTGGCCGACCGCGGGCGCCCAGCTGAAACGGCTCACCGTCGGCCCGGCCGCCACCCACGGCCTCACCTTCTCCGACCCCGGGAACACACTGCGGCGTGCCTACGGCCTGACCGGCGACACGCTGCTGCTGATCCGTCCCGACGGCTACATCGGGCACATCGCCACCCGGGACTTCCTCAGCACCACACAAACCGCCGTCCGGGCGATGACCCCGCAGGCAAGGAGCCGCACCATGCCCCAGCAGAGCCACCCCTCCCCAGGTTCGGGGGCCACCGCATGAGCCGCACACTGCTGCGCGGAGCGCGAGTCATCACGATGACGCCGGGCCGGCCGGACGCCGAGCACCTCGACATCCTCGTCGACGGCGGCCGCATCGCCGCCGTGGACGAGAACATCGAGGCGCCCGACGCCGAAGTCGTCGACTTCTCCGGCCGCATCGTCATCCCCGGCCTGGTCAACGCCCACCTGCACACCTGGCAGACCGCGCTGCGCTCCGTGGGCGCCGACTGGACGCTGATGGAGTACCTGACCCACCTCCACGGCGAGTGCGTCGGGCACTACACCCCGTCCGACATGCACATCAGCAATCTCGCCGGCGCACTGAACCAGCTCAACTGCGGAACGACGACCCTCGGCGACTGGTGCCACAACGCCCTCTCGCCCGAACACGCCGACGCCGCCGTCGAGGGCTTGGCCCACGCCGGGATCCGCGCCGTCTTCCTGCACGGCACGGCCTACCGGTCGCCGGACACTCCCCACCCCCTCACCGAGATCGACCGGCTGCTCGACGGCCCCGTCCGCGACCGCGCCCTCCTCACCCTGGGCATGGCACTGCAGGGGCCGCAGTACTCCTCGCCCGACACCGCGTTGGCCGATTTCCGAGCCGGCGCGGAACGCGGCCTCGTCGTCTCGATGCACCAAAGCGGCGGAGAACCCTCCCCCGGCTGGGAAGCCGTGCGCGCCGCCGGGCTGTTCAGCCCTCTGACCAACATCGTGCACGGCGTCGACCTGCCCGACGACTGGATCAAGGCGCTCGTCGAAGCAGGCGTCACCTTCACCAGCACCCCGGAGAACGAACTGGGCCAAGGGCACGGCACACCCATCACCGGGCCCCTGCTACGCCTGGACGCGGCGCCTTCCCTGGGTACCGACATCGACACCGCCGTACCCGGCAAGCTCCTCACGGCCGCCCGCATCGCCCTTGCCCACCAGCGCAGCCTGGACCACGCCCGGCACCGACAGACGACCGGCATGCACGCCAACACTGCTTCGGTCACCGCCAAGCAGGCACTGGCCTGGGCCACGGTGGAAGGAGCGAAGGCCCTGGGCCTCGCCGACCGGGTGGGCCGGATCGAGGTGGGCATGCAGGCCGACCTGGTCGCCGTCGACGCCCGGGCCCTCAACCTGTGGCCGGCACACGACCCGGTCGCCACGGCCCTGCACGCCGACATCGCCAACATCGAAGCCGTGATGGTCGCCGGCACCTGGCGCAAACGCGATCACGCCCTGCTCGCGCCGCGACTCGACGAGGTCAAGGACCGACTCCGCGAGTCCGGAGAGCGGCTATCGCGCAGCATCGGGCCCGCAGGCAACCAGGGCTGACACCCGCGGCAGCCTGCGCGGGGTCGGCAGTCGCCTCGGCATCACCGCAGCGGCACTCTGCCGGCACATCAAGAGCGGACACGATCTGCTCCTGCTGTCCGCTGACACCGTCTGGGGCAGATACCTCTCCCTGGTCTCGACGACCTCGAGGGAGCGTCGGCCGCCATCGGCGAGGACGGGCCGTTCGTGATCCAGGACTACCCGCTCTCGTTCTCCGTCGTCATGTCCCCCGCCGTCATCGCCCGCATCGCCGGTGTCGCGCCCGGATGCGTGATGCTGAGGCACGAGGACTGGCCGGGCCTGGAGAGGTGAGCAGGTCCCGGTAGCGTTCCGCCAGTTGGGAAGGCTGCTTTCTGCTGAAGACCACCAGTTCCCGGAAGTAGCCGGTCCCGATCCGCCGTGCATGGCGCGACCAGCGCAGAGGCATGATCACGTCGCTCGGTCAGGCCTCGCCGCGCAGGCGAGCAAGCCCGCTGATCAGAAGTTCGAGGCCGAAGGAGAACTCGTCCTCGATCGGAACCGGCATCACCCCGGCCACGGTCACGGTGGCCGGGAACAGATCCGGATCCACGCTCTGAAAGACGGCCGCCGACTCTGCGTCATCGGCTTGTCCTGCGCCGCCATGCCCGTTGACCTGCACGGCGAACCCGAGGACGTAGCGGGCCAGAGTCGCATACGCGTACGCGGCCACGCGCGGCGGGAAACCACTGTCGAGCAGCACCGCGACACAGCGCTCCCGCAATGCCATGGCGTTCGGTCCCATGGGAATCCGCTCGACCAGCAGGCGCGCCGCGTTACGGTGCCGGGCCAAGGCGTCGAACATGGTGTGCGCGACCGTCCGCAGCGCCCGCTCCCAGCCCATCGTGCGGAGTTCGTCACCGTTCAGCTCCACGCTGCCGAACATGCGGTCCACGACATGAGCGACCAGAGCTGCCCGGTTGTCGAAGTGCCGGTACAGCGTCGCGGTGCCCGAGCCCAGACGCTGGGCCAGCGTCCGCATCGAGAGAGCGTCGGAGCCCTCCTCCTCCACGATCCGCAGTGCGGTGGCGACGATGCGCTCCAACGGCACGGGCGGCCGCCCCGGAGAACGCCGAGCCGATGCCCTCGTGCCTGCTCGCGCAGGACCGGTTTCTGCCACGGAACGTCCGACCTCCTCCGCCAGCACCATAACAGCAACACCGTAGCCGATACGGGGATCGCCGGTCGGACGAGGCGCTTGGGGCCTTCGGTGTCCACGGCGCCATCGCCGGCGCCGGGGGTGCCATCGGCCTGCTGCTCGGCGGTGTGCTCGCCGAGCACCTCGACTGGCGCTGGACCCTCTACGTCAACCTCGTCTTCGCCGGTGTGGCGTTCCTCGGAGGTGCCCTCCTTCCGCGCCGTTCCCACCGCGACAAGACCACCAGCCTGGACATCCCCGGCGCCATCCTCGTCGGCGGCGGCCTGTTCAGCCTGGTCTACGGCTTCGCCAACGCCGAGAGCCATGACTGGAGTTCGCCGCAAACGCGGGGGCCGGCTGGTCGCCGGAGTCGTCCTGCTCGCCGCGTTCACCGTGTGGCAGACCAGGTCTTCCCAGCCCCTGCTGCCCCTGCGCGTGCTGCTCGACCGCAACCGCGGCGCCTCCTCCATCGCCGTGCTGATCAGCGGCGCCGGCATGTTCGGGGTGTTCCTCTTCCCGAGCAGGGAGCCGAACCGACCCGATGCACCGGGTCGGTTCGGCCCTTTCGGCACCCTGGCGTCGCCGGTCCTCCGCGGCCGTGCCGAGGACCGGTCACCCGGACATGAGAGCGGTGTCCGCCGCCGACGCGGCAGGAGAGTTCCCTCCGCGGGCAGCACCACATCCCCTCATCGATACGGCGCCACGCACGCCTTGCCGGCTTCCCCCAAGACGACACACAGCGGCCAGTCACTCCGCCGTCACACATCACTCCGCTATCTGCGCAGGTCAGCGGACCCTTCCTCGCGGTTTGAGGGGTGTCTGCGGCAGTTCGGGGGCAGGCAGCGGCGCCCCGTCGTACCCCTTCACCTCCCCGAACCGCGACCCTTCCATCCAGTCCCGCCGCGCCTGCTCGATCTCCTCCTGGGAGCGGCCGATCCAGTTCCAGAACATGATGAGTTCCTCCTCGAACGGTTCACCGCCCAGGAGCATCAGGCCCGCGTCCGACTCCGCCCGCAGGGGCAGTTCCTCCCGGCCGCAGCCGAGGTAGAGCATCGAGCCGGGCAGGACCGGGACGCCGTCCACGTGGGCCTCGCCGGACATGGACAGGACCGCGTACTCGAAGTCCGGTTCCAGCGGCAGGCGTACGTCCGCGCCGCGGCTCAGGGCCACGTCGGCGCCGACGATGGGGGTGTACGCCGTGCCGGGCGACCTCGCGCCGTCGAGGTCGCCGAGGATCAGGGTCGCCTTGACGCCGGGCGCGGTGACGACCGGCAGCTCGGCGTGGTGTTCGAAGCGCGGTTCGGTGTGGCGGTGGCTGTCCGGCAGCGCGACCCACAGCTGCGCGCCGTGCAGGAAACGGGCGTGTGAGCGGGGGCTCTCCTCGGAGTGGCTGATCGCCCGGCCGGAGGTCATCAGGCCCAGCTCGCGCGGGCGGATCGTCTGCAGGCTGCCGGTGGAGTCGCGGTGCAGCACCTCGCCCTCGTGCAGCCAGCTCACCGTCTGCAGGCCCATGTGGGGGTGCGGCGGCACCTGCATGCCGGGTTCGTCGGCGATGTCGTCGGGGCCGTAGTGGTCGACGAAGCACCAGGCCCCGACCATCCGGCGGCCGAGGTTGGGCAGCAGTCGGCGGACCTCGCTGGACTCGCCCAGCTTGACGTGGCGGGGGCTGAGGAGTTCCCGCACGGGCTCCGCCACCACGAAGCCACGGCCACCGCACAGGGCGGGAGCCGCCTCGCGCTCAAGATTGCTCATGGCGCCCAACCTAGTCCGGCGCGGGCTCCCGCGTCAGCGCGTCCGCCCGCCATCCGGGCCGCGCCGGCGGGTCGCGGTCGACCGCGCGGTGGCGTCGCTGGGGCTCGCCCCCGCGCAGTACTCGCTGGTGGCTGTGTGTACGGCAGGCAGCGCGAGGGCCGCCCTGACCATGTAGTGGAATATTGAACCAACGGGTTCGGTTGTCGGCCTCGAAGGAGGTCACCCACCCGTGAACACGACCTACGACGAGACGTACTACGCCCACGGAACACCGGCGGAGCGCTGGGAGCGCGCGCTGCTGTTCTTCGACGCCAAGGACTACGCCGCCGCCGCGCGCGTCCTGGTCGGGCTGGTCGAGGAGGCGCCCGAGCAGACCGGGCCGCGCCTGCTGCTGGCGCGCTCCTACTACCACTCGGCGCAACTGCGGCGCGCCGAGGCCGAGTTGCGGACGATCGTCGAGCGGGACCCGGTCGAGCACTACGCGCGGCTGATGCTCGGCCGCACGCTCCAGCGGCAGAACCGGCACGAGGAGGCGGAGTCGCACCTGCGGATCGCCTCGGCGCTCGCGGGTGACTTCGAGCAGCTCTGACCGCCACCCGCGCGAAGGTGCCCCGGCTCCCTGCGAGCCGGGGCACCCGTGTGTCGGGCCACCTGCGTGTCGGGCACCCCGGGTCCGCGTGTCGGCGGGTCCGCTACCGCGCGGGGGTCCCTGGTCCGTACGAGCGGCGTCCCCGCCGGTGGGCGATCTCGCCCAGCAGGATGTCGACGGCGAGGAACGCCGCCAGCGGGATGCCGAACAGGGGCAGGAAGTACCCGAGTACGGCGGTCCCCGCCAGCAGCGGCACCAGGATCTGCGGCGGCACCTGCTGCCAGGCGCCGCGCGGGATCGGCCGGCCGAAGGCGGTGCCGCGGCCGCGCTGCCACCACATGCGGTAGCCCCAGACGATCAGCAGGATCAGACAGAGCGCGAGCAGCATCAGGGCGATCTGGTTGGCCAGGCCGAAGAGGCTGCCGGTGTGCAGGTCGATGCCCCACCGGGTGAGCTTGGCGAGCACCGGGTAGTCGGCGAAGCGCAGGACGTCCATGACCTCGCCGCTGCCCGGGTCGATCGCGACGGAGTCCTGCTTCTCGGGCCAGCTGCGCTGCACCTGCTTGACGACGTACGCCGAGTTCGCGTCGGCGGGCGGCACGATCTCCACCGGGTCGCCGAGGCCCTCGGCCCGCGCCGCCGCCAGGACCTTGTCCAGACCCACGCCGTGCGCGGCGTCTCCGGCCTGCCCGGCGGCGGAGCCGTGGCCGGCGTGCTCACCGCCCGCCGCGGCCGACACCGACGGGGTGGCCTGGCCCAGCGAGGTACGCAACTCGTCGATGGAGGCCCCGGCGTAGGCCGACCAGGTCAGACCGGTTGCCGAGAGGAAGAAGAACCCGGCCGCCGCCCACACGCCGACGCCGCCGTGCAGTCCGAGCGTGCGGCGCCGCCCGTTCGTCCCCCGCACCTTGCGCAGGGCACGGCGGCGGGAGAACCACAGCACCAGCCCGCCGGCCGTGATCACCGACAGCCAGCTAGCCGCCAACTCGCTGTAGAGGCGCCCCGGTTCGCCGAGGTGGAGGTCGCGGTGGAACTCGTCGATCCAGGTGCGCAGGGGCAGCGCGCCGGTCGAGCCGTACTGTTCGAGGGCGCCCCGCACCTGCGCGGTGTACGGGTCGACGAAGACGGCCAGCGTGTGGTCCTCGTCGACGCCCGAGACGCCGGACAGCAGCACCCTGGTCGTCGCGTCGTCCTCGGGCGAGGGGCGTACGGCCGAGACCGTGCCCTCGGGGTGGGCCTCGCGGGCGGCGGCCACCTGCTCGCCGATCGGCAGCTTCCGCTCGCCGACGGGGACGGTCAGCTCGTGGTCGTACACGATCTTCTCCGCCTGGAAGGAGGCGGCGTACAGCAGGCCGGTGACGGCGGCGACGAGGAGGAACGGCGCCACCAGCACCCCTGCGTAGAAGTGCAGGCGCAGGACGAGGGGGCGCAGCGGGGCCCAGCTGTTCTTCGACGGTGCCGGGGTGGCTGGTCGCGGGGCCTCGTCCGTGGTGGTCGAGGGAGCGGTGGTCATCGGCGGGCTTCTCCGGGGGACGTCTTCGTGGCCGTTGCGGTGCAGTAGTCGGAGCGGAGGGGCGTCCAGTTCCCGGAGGGGGTGTGTGACCTGCGCCACGTGAGGGGGGAGGGTGTCGTGTCATCCTGACGCGATGGGAACTCCGAGCGATCGCGCACCCCTGGCCGAGCGGGTCGAGGAACTCCTCGCCGCCGACGGCCCGTTGACCATCGTGACGGCCGGGGACCCGGTGCTGCGGCGCGGCACCGAGCGGTACGACGGCCAGCTGGACCCCGCGCTGCTGGCCCGGTTCGTCGAGGCCCTGCGGGTCACCATGCGCGCGGCGCCGGGGGTCGGGCTGGCGGCGCCGCAGGTCGGTGTGGAGCTCAGGATCGCGGTGATCGAGGATCCGGCTCCGGTGCCGGAGGAGGTGCGGGTGGTGCGCGGGCGGGTGCCGCAGCCGTTCCGGGTGCTGGTCAATCCGGCCTACGAACCCGTCGGTGGCGCACGGGCCGCGTTCTTCGAGGGCTGCCTGAGTGTGCCGGGGTGGCAGGCGGTGGTGGCGCGGCCGGCCGAGGTGCGGCTGACCGGGCAGGACGAGCACGGGCGCGCCCTGGACGAGGTGTTCACGGGGTGGCCCGCGCGGATCGTGCAGCACGAGACGGACCATCTGGACGGCGTGCTGTACCTGGACCGGGCCGAGTCGCGTTCGCTCTCGTCCCACCAGGCGGTGGCGGAGCGCTGGGCGCAGCCGACGCCCCGGGAGGCGGCGCGGGCCCTCGGCTTCCCCCTGCCGTAGGGACGAGAAAAACCGGAGGCGTCCGATGCGGCGCCTCCCTTACGGTGGCCGCATGTCTACGCCCCGAATTTCCTAGCCGAGGACCCGCTTCCACGCCACCCGTGTGTCCTCTTGCTTGTTCGGAGCGTTCTCTCATGATCACTGTTCGTGATGTCGACGTGCGCGTGGGCGCGCGTCTGCTGCTGTCCGGCGTGTCCTTCCACGTCTCCCCCGGCGACCGCGTCGGCCTGGTGGGCCGCAACGGCGCCGGCAAGACGACCCTGTTGCACACCTTGGCGGGCGCCCTGCGGCCCGCCGCCGGCACCGTCGTCCGCACCGGCGACGTCGGGCATCTCCCGCAGGACTCGCGCGCGGCCGACCAGTCGGTCACCGTCACCGACCGGATCCTGTCCGCGCGCGGCCTGGACCGGGCCGTGCGGGCGCTGCGCCGCGCGGAGGCCGCGATGGCCGACGGGACGGAGCGCTCGATGCGCGCCTATGTGCGCGCCGAGGCCGAGTTCCAGGCGCGCGGCGGATACGCGGCCGAGGCGGAGGCCGCCCGGGTCGCCGCCGGGCTCGGCCTGCCGACGGAGCTGACGGGGCGGCGGCTCGGCGCGCTCTCCGGCGGTCAGCGCCGTCGCGTGGAGCTGGCCCGGATCCTGTTCGCCGGGCACGGCACGCTGCTGCTGGACGAGCCGACGAACCACCTCGACGCGGCGTCGATCGTCTGGCTGCGCACCTTTCTGACGAACCATCAGGGCGGCCTGGTGATGATCAGCCATGACACGTCCCTGCTGGCCGCCACCGTGAACCGGGTCTTCCACCTGGACCCGGGGCGGGCGGTGATCGACATCCACAACACCGGCTGGGACACGTATCTCGAACGGCGGGACGCCGACGACCGGCGGCGGGCACGCGAGCGGGCGAACGCCGAGCGCAAGGCGGCCGCCCTGTACGCCCAGGCCGACAAGATGCGGGCCCGGGTGGCGACCGCGGTGGCCGCGCGGAACATGGCACGCCGCGCGGACCGCATGCTCGCGGACCTCGAACCGGCCCGGCGGGCCGAGAAGACCGCGAGGATCCGGCTGCCCGAGCCGGCGCCCTGCGGCCGCGTCCCGCTCGGCGCGGTCGGCTTGACCAGGTCGTACGGCGAGCGGCAGGTGCTGCGCGGCGTCGACCTCGCCGTCGACCGGGGCAGCCGTCTGGTGGTGCTCGGGCCCAACGGCGCCGGAAAGACGACCCTGTTGCGGATCCTCGCCGGACAGGACGTGCCCGACGGCGGCCGGGTGGTCCGCGGGCACGGGCTGCGCCTCGGCTACTTCGCCCAGGAACACGACACCCTCGACCCGGCGTCGACGGTCCGCGAGCACCTGGCGGGCGCCGCCCCGCACCTCACCGACGGAGAGGTGCGCCAGGTCCTCGGCTCGTTCCTGTTCACCGGGGACGACACCGGCAAGCCCGTCGGTGTCCTCTCCGGCGGCGAGAAGACCCGCCTGGCCCTCGCGGGTCTGGTGCACTCGGGCGCGAACGTCCTGCTCCTGGACGAGCCCACCAACAACCTGGACCCGGCCTCCCGCGCCGAGGTCCTGGCCGCGGTGGGCACCTACCCGGGCGCGATCGTCATGGTCACGCACGACGAGGGCGCCATCCGGGCGCTGCGCCCGGACCGCGTCCTGCTGCTGCCGGACGCGGACGAGGACCTGTGGGACGAGGAGTACCTGGAACTGGTGTCCTCCTGACTCAGCTGTCCCGGTAGGACTCCAGCAGCCGCAGCCACACCTCGCTGATCGTCGGGTAGGCGGGGACGGCGTGCCACAGCCGGCTGATCGGGACCTGGCCGGCGACGGCGACGGTCGCGGAGTGGATGAGCTCGCCGACGCCGGGGCCGACGAGGGTCACGCCGCGCAGGATCTCGTCCTCGACGTCGACGACCATGCGGGCGCGGCCCTTGTAGCCGTCGGCGTACAGGCCCGCTCCCGCGACGGAGGACAGGTCGACGTCGACGGCCTGCACCCGGTGCCCGGCCTGCTCGGCCTCGGCGAGGGAGAGACCGACGGCCGCCGCCTCCGGGTCGGTGAAGACGACCTGGGGGACGGCGGCGTGGTCGGCGGTGGCCGCGTGGGCGCCCCACGGCTGGGCGAGGAGGGGCTCCCCGGTGGCCTGCGCGGCGATGGCGGCGCCGGCGATGCGGGCCTGGTACTTGCCCTGGTGGGTGAGCAGGGCGCGCTGGTTGACGTCGCCGACCGCGTACAGCCAGTCGTGGCCGGTGACGCGGAGGCTGTCGTCGACGTCGAGCCAGGAGCCGGGTTCCAGGCCGATGGTCTCCAGGCCGATGTCGTCGGTGCGCGCGGCGCGGCCGGTGGCGAAGAGGATCTCGTCGGCCTCGACGCGGTCGCCCTTGTCGGTGACGGCCACGACGGTGCCGTTCTCGCGGGTCACCGACTCCACCGAGGTGCCGGTACGGACGTCCGCGCCCGCCTCGGTGAGGGCCTCGGCGACCAGTTCCCCGGCGAAGGGCTCCATCCGGGCGAGCAGGCCCTTGCCGCGGACGAGCAGGGTGACCTTCGAGCCGAGGGCCTGCCAGACGGTGGCCATCTCGGTGGCGACCACGCCCCCGCCGACGACGATCAGCCGGCCGGGCACGGTCTTGGCGCTGGTGGCCTCCCGGCTGGTCCAGGGGCGGACCTCGTCGAGTCCGGGCAGCCCGGGCAGGGCGGCGCGGCTGCCGGTGCAGACGGCGACGGCGTGCCGGGCGGTCAGGACCGTCTCGCCGCCGTCGGGGCCGGTGACCGTCACCGTGCGGGGTCCGGTGAGCCTCCCGTGGCCGCGGTGGAGGTCGGCACCGATGGAGTCGAGCCAGCCGACCTGGCCGTCGTCCTTCCAGTTCGAGGTGTAGTAGTCCCGGTGGGCGAGGACCGCGGCCGCGTCGAGGGGGCCCTGCACGGACTGGCTCAGGCCCGGCACCCGGCGGGCGTCGGCGCGGGCGATGACCGGCCGCAGCAGGGCCTTGCTGGGCATGCACGCCCAGTAGGAACACTCGCCGCCGACGAGCTCGCTCTCCACGACCGCGGTGGTCAGTCCGGCGGCGCGGGTGCGGTCGGCGACGTTCTCCCCCACGGGCCCGGCCCCGAGCACCACGACGTCGTACGTGTTGGTTTCCGTTTCCGTCATGGGGTCAGTCTGGTGGGTGGTGTGCGCCCTGGCCACATGGGTAGGGGCGCGGAATACGTGTCCGGTCGGCCGTGTTGTGCCGACGGCTTGACCCCACACCAGGAAGAGGGATTTACGCCATGAGCAGCACCGTGGAGCTCACCAAGGAGAACTTCGACCAGACGGTCACGGACAACGAGTTCGTCCTGATCGACTTCTGGGCGTCCTGGTGCGGGCCGTGCAAGCAGTTCGCCCCGGTGTACGAGAAGGCGGCGGAGGAGAACCCGGACCTGGTGTTCGGCAAGGTGGACACCGAGGCGCAGCCGGAGCTGGCCGCGGCCTTCGGTATCCAGTCGATCCCGACGCTGATGATCGTCCGTGACCAGGTCGCCGTGTTCGCGCAGCCGGGCGCCCTGCCCGAGGCCGCGCTGACGGACGTCATCGGACAGGCCCGGAACCTGGACATGGACGAGGTCCGCAAGGCGATCGCCGAGCAGCAGTCCCAGCAGGCGCAGCAGCAGGGCCAGTGACGTGCCCGGGGGCGGGTGAGACGCCCGCCCCCGAGGCGAGCCCCTAGTAGGGGTAGGGAGCGACGTCCCCGCGCACCGTCGTCCAGCGCAGTTCGGTGAAGGCCTCCAGGTTGGCCTCGCCGCCGAAGCGGGCGCCGGTGCCCGAGGCGGCGACTCCGCCGAAGGGTGCCACAGCCTCGTCGTTCACCGTCTGGTCGTTGATGTGGACGATGCCGGTCGGGATGCGCTCGGCGAGGTCGAGGCCCCGGGCCGGGTCGCGGGTGACGATGCCCAGGGAGAGGCCGTACGGGCTCTGCGCGGCCAGGGCCGCCGCCTCGTCGGCCGTGGTGAAGGACCGGACGGGCGCCACGGGGCCGAAGACCTCCTCCGCGTAGGCCGGGGTGTGGTCGCCGACGTGGGCGAGGACCGTCGGCCGGTAGAACAGCCGGTCGTGGGTGCCGCCCGCGGCGAGCTTGGCGCCCGAGGCCTTGCTGGCCTCGACCAGGCCGCTGATCTTGGCGAGCTGGCCGGAGTCGATGATCGGACCCAGGTGGACCTGGTCGCGGTACGGGTCGCCGACGGCGAGCGAGTCGGCCTTGGCGGCCAGCCGCGCGACGTACTCGTCGTACAGGGACGCGTGCACCAGGTGGCGTCCGGTCGTCATGCAGATCTGGCCCTGGTGGAAGAACGAGCCCCAGGCGGCGGTGGAGATCACCGCGTCGAGGTCGGCGTCCTCCAGGACGATCATGGCCGAGTTGCCGCCCAGCTCCAGGTGCGCCCGCTTCAGGTGACGGCCGGCCGCCTCGCCCACGGCCCGTCCGGCGGCGGTGGAGCCGGTGAAGGAGATGACCGGCACGCGCGGGTCGGCGACCAGGGCCTGACCGGCGTCCGGGCCGCCGGGGAGCACGTGCAGCAGGTCCTGCGGCAGGCCCGCGGCGGCGAAGACCGCGGCGAGGGACAGCCCTCCGCAGACGGCCGTGCGCGGGTCCGGCTTGAGCAGCACCGCGTTGCCGAGCGCCAGGGCGGGCGCGACGGAGCGGATGGACAGGATCAGCGGGGCGTTGAACGGGGAGATCACCCCCACCACACCGGCCGGGACGCGGCGCGTGTACGACAGGCGCGGGGCCTCGCTGGGCAGGACCTGGCCGGCCGGGCGGGAGGCGAGCGCGGCGGCCTCGTAGCACTCCTGGGCGGCGACGTGCAGCTCGAAGTCGGCCTTGCCGGGGACCGAACCGGACTCGCGGACGAGCCACGCGCGCAGTTCGTCGGCGTGCTCGGTGAACAGGTCGCCCGCCTTGCGGAGCACGGCGGCGCGGGCGAAGTGCGGGGCGCGGGCCCACGCGTGCTGGGCGGCCGCGGCCCTCCCGGCGGCGGCGCCCACGTCCTCGGGGGTGGCGAGGGCGAGGGCACCGAGGACTTGGCCGGTGGCGGGCTCGGTGACGCTGTACCCGGGGCCCGCGAGGGGGTGGGGCTGCCAGGTCCTGGGGTCGAGCAACGGCATGACGGCTCTCCGATCGATCGGTCACCGGCTGACGGGTGGGCGGAAGTCCCGTGCGTGCGCGGCCGGTTCGGCGGTCACATGGCGGGACGCGCGGAGCGGGCGCGGCACGGCGTGCCGCGGCTCGCGTGCGAACGCGCCCCCGTTTTGTTGAGCATGCAACATCCTAGCCGTGTGGCACGAGGGGCGGGGCGAACCGTCCCCTGTTTGTCGACCGTACGCGCGGGAGCGGTCCGCCCGCACGTCAGCTGGACTCGCGGTGCAGCACCGTCGCGCCCAGCACCTTGTGCGTCTCCGGTTCGGCGCCGGGCTTGCGCACCGCGCGGTCGACCAGTTCGGCCAGTTCGCGGCCCGAGGGCAGTTCCAGGCGGACCGTGGTCAGCCGGGGCCGCAGCAGCCGGCCGAGCATCAGGTCGTCCGCGCCGATCACGGCCGTCTCCTCGGGGATGCGGATGCCCTCGTCCTGCAGGGCCCGCATCAGCAGCATCGCGTACTCGTCGTTGTAGGTGAACACGGCGTCCAGGCCGAGGGTCCGCCAGCGGGCGGCGAGGCGGGCGGCGGCCTCCTCCTCGTTGGCCAGGGGCAGTTCGGTCACTGTGGCGTCCGTGCCCCGCAGGGCCTGGCGCACACCGTCGAGCCGGGGTGCGGAGAACGCCTCCAGGCCCGGCTCCTGGGGGATGACGACGCCGATCCGGCGCCGGCCGCGGTCGTAGAGGTGGGAGCCCGCGCTGTGGCCGACGACGTCGTGGTCCATGAGCAGGGCGTGCGCGCCCTCGATGGTCTCGGGGCCGAGGGTGACCACGGCCCGGGCACCGGAGCGCTTGAGCACCGCCACGCCGCGCGGGCCGAGTCCGGAGCCGGGCACGAGCACGGCGACGGGCCGCAACTCGGCCCAGGCGCGGGCGGCTTCGTCACCGTGCGGGCCGCCGGTGCCGTACTGCACGACCGTGTAGTCCAGGGTGCCGAGCGCGCCCTGGAGGTCGGAGAGGAACCGGCTGTAGAGCGGGCCGACGGGGAAGGTCGGCGCGGGGATCAGCACCATCCGGCTGTGCCCGGCGCGCAGGCTGCGGGCCGCCGCGTGCGGTACGTAGCCGAGTTCCTTGGCGGCCTCGTGGACCCGGCGGCGGGTGGGTTCGCTGATCCGTACGGCACTGGTGTTGTTCAGGACGTAGGAGACGGTCGCGCGCGAGACGCCGGCCAGACGGGCCACATCGGCGCTCGTGGGGACGGAGCGCAACGGCGCGGGGGACGGGAGCGCGGGCGTTTTCGGTATCTGCACCATGACGTACGGCATCTTGGCAGAAGCCCCAATGCACCTGTCCGGCGGGGGAGTTGTGACGAATCCGTGAGCGTTCACGGCTCGCGGCGGGCGCGCTCAGCGGGCGGGGCGCGCCCCCGTCACCCGGTCGACCAGGTCCGTCCACGCGGCCTCCAGGCGGGGCAGGGGGATGCCGCACTGCCTGGTCAGGTGGTGGATGAGGGCCGGGTCGAGCTGACCCATCAGGGTGTGGGCGAGGAGTTCGCAGTCCGCGCCGGGGGCCGCCTGGCGCAGGAGCATCTCCACGTGGTGGCGCAGCACGCGGCGGGCCGGGTTGACGAAGCGGCGGCTGGCACTGGGCTCGGCCGCCAGTTGCAGCTCCAGTTCGTCGGACGACCGGCGCAGCAGGGCGCAGCCGAACGCCCGCAGCCGCTCCACCGGCGGCGCTCCGGGGCCGAGCGGCGGCGGACCGCCGAGGAACGCGGCCTGGAACTTCTTCTCGGAGTGGTCGAGCAGCGCCGTCAGCAGGCCGGTGCGGTCGCCGAAGCGGCGGAAGACGGTGCCCTTGCCGACGCAGGCCGCGGCGGCCACCGCCTCCATCGTGACGGCCTCCGCGCCGCGCTCCGCCACCAGCCGCGCCGCGGCCTCCAGCAGCCGGGCCCGGTTGCGCGCGGCGTCGGCGCGCAGGCAGGGCTCGTCGCCCTCCAGGGCGGTGCCGAGCTGGAGCAGCTCCGGGTGGTCGACGGGCTCCTGGGGCGTCGGGACGGGCGGCGGGGCGGCGGACATGAAGCCAGCGTAAAGCATCGGGAACAAAACTGGACCGCGGTCCGGTTAGGATGCTAGAACATTAAACGGACCCCGGTCCGGATTCGTGACGGCAGTGTTTCACTGCGGTCTTTTCACATACGTGGGAGTCAGCATGTCTGTTCGTATCCTCGCCCTGGTCGGCAGCCTCCGCGCCGGTTCGCACAACCGCCAGCTCGCCGAGGCGGCCGTCAAGCTCGCCCCCGAGGGTGCCGAGGTGTCGCTGTTCGAGGGCCTGGCCGAGATCCCGTTCTACAACGAGGACATCGACGTGGAGGGCAGTGTCCCGGCCGCCGCCGCGCGCCTGCGCGAGGCCGCGAACACCGCGGACGGCCTGATCCTGTTCACGCCGGAGTACAACGGCACCATTCCGGCCGTCCTGAAGAACGCCATCGACTGGCTGTCCCGCCCGTACGGCGCCGGTGCCCTCAGCGGCAAGCCGGTCGCGGTGGTCGGCACGGCGTTCGGCCAGTACGGCGGTGTCTGGGCGCACGACGAGACCCGCAAGTCCGTGGGTGTGGCCGGCGGCAAGGTGCTGGAGGACGTCAAGCTGTCCATCCCCGGCTCGATGACCCGCTTCGCCGAGACCCACCCGGCCGACGACGCCGAGGTCGCCGCGCAGCTGACCGAGGTCATCGCCCGCCTGCACGGGCACGCCGCGGAGCCGGCCGCGGCCTGACCCGCGCCCGCCCGGCCGCCACGGAGGGACCGCAGCCGTCACGGCTCCGGTCCCTCCGGCACGTCGCCGCCCGGGCGCGGTGCGGCGCTCAGACCGGCTGGGGAGCAGCGTCCCGCCCGGCCCGGTGGATCGGCGCGTCCGAGCCGGTCAGGGGCGCCCCCGTGCCGCCGTGCCGGGCCGCGACGATCTCCGCCGCGATGGACACGGCCGTCTCCTCGGGCGTACGGGCGCCCAGGTCGAGGCCGATCGGCGACCTCAGCCGGGCCAGCTCCCGCTCGCCCACGCCCACCTCCCGCAGCCGCCGCTCGCGGTCCTCGTGGGTGCGGCGCGAGCCCATGGCGCCGACGTACGCGACCGGCAGCCGCAACGCCTCCGCCAGCAGGGGCACGTCGAACTTCGCGTCGTGCGTCAGCACGCACAGCACCGTGCGCGCGTCGGTCTCGGTGCGGCGCAGATAGCGGTCGGGCCACTCCACGACGACCTCGTCGGCCTCCGGGAAGCGCGCCCGGGTGGCGAAGACGGGGCGGGCGTCGCAGACGGTGACGTGGTGGCCGAGGAACTTGCCCGCCCGGACGAGAGCCGCCGCGAAGTCGATCGCACCGAAGACGATCATGCGGGGCGGGGGCACGGCCGACTCGACGAGCAGGGTGAGGCCGCCCGGGCAGTGCGAGCCGTCGTCGGCCAGCTCGACCGTGCCGGTGCGGCCGCTGTGCAGCAGCGCGCGGGCCTCGGCGACCGCCGTGCGGTCCAGGTCCGGGCCGCCGCCCAGACCGCCCTCGTACGAGCCCGTCCCGGTCTCCGTCCGGGCAGACCCGCCCTCGTGCGAGCCTCCCCCGGTCTCCGTCCGGGAAGACCCCTGTCCCGCCTCGCCCGGGCGGACGAGCAGCGCACGGCCGAGGTGGCGGGCAGGGCCCCGGACGACCCGGGCCAGGGCCACCGGCTCGCCGCGCGCGGCGGCGGCCAGTGCGGCCCCTTCGACCGACCGCCCCGCGGTGTACGGGGCGACCATGACCTCGATGGTCCCGCCGCAGGTCAGCCCGACCGCGAACGCGTCCTCGTCGCTGTAGCCGAACCGCTCGACGAGCGTCTCGCCGTCCCGGAGGGCCTGGACGCACAGGTCATACACCGCTCCTTCCACGCACCCTCCGGACACCGAGCCGATGGCCGTGCCGTCGGCGGACACCGCCAGGGCGGCGCCGGGAGGGCGCGGGGCGCTGCCGCCGACGGCGACGACCGTGGCGACGGCGAAGTCCCGGCCCTCCTCGATCCACGCGCCGAGCGGCCCGGCGAGATCAAGCACGGCCGCCCGCCAGCAGCACGCGGTCGGGCCGGATCGGAAGGTTCCGGTGGCGTACGCCGGTCGCGTGCCACACGGCGTTGGCGACCGCCGCCGCGGCCCCCACGATGCCGACCTCGCCGATGCCCTTGATGCCGACCGGGTCGTCCGGGTCGGGGTCGTCGACCCAGTCGGCCTCGATGTTCTGGACGTCGGCGTGCGCGGCGACGTGGTAGCCCGCGAGGTCGGCGCCGTAGACGCCGCCGCTCGCCCGGTCCCGGACGGCTTCCTCGTGCAGGGCCATGGACAGGCCCCACACCATGCCGCCGACGAGCTGGTTGCGGGCGGTCAGGGGGTTGACGATCCGGCCGGCAGCGAAGACGCCCAGCATGCGGCGCACGCGGACCTCGCCGGTGGCGGTGTCGACGGCGACCTCGGCGAACTGCGCCCCGTAGGAGTGCCGTTCCTTCTGGGCGAGGGCGCCGACGGCCTCGGCCGTGTTCGACCGGGCGGTGACGCCCTCCGGCGGGATGTCGGCACCCGGCACGAGGCTCCCGCGCAGCTCGTCGGCGGCCGCCCGGACGGCCCAGCTCCAGGAGCGGGTGCCCATCGAGCCGCCGGCGATCATCGCGGGGCCGAGGTCGCTGTCCCCGATCCGCACCCGCACCCGGTCCGCCGGGACCTCCAGCGCGTCGGCGGCGACCAGGGTGAGCGCGGTCCGGGCGCCGGTGCCGATGTCGGCGGCGTTGATCCGGACCGTGAAGGTGCCGTCCGCCTCCGCGGTCACGGCGGCCGTGGACGGCATGGCCGTCACGGGGAAGGAGGCGGCCGCGGTGCCCGTGCCGAGCAGCCAGCGCCCCTCCCGGCGTACGCCCGGCCGCGGGTCCCGCTCCGCCCAGCCGAACCTGCGGGCGCCTTCCCGGAAGCAGGCGATCAGGTTGCGGCTGCCGAACGGCAGCCCGGACACCGGACCCACCTCGGGCTCGTTGCGCAGCCGCAGCTCGATCGGGTCGACACCGCACCGCTCCGCCAGCTCGTCGAGCGCCGACTCCAGCGCGAACGAGCCGGGGGCCTCGCCCGGGGCGCGCATCCACGTCGGGGTGGGCACGTCGAGCCGCAGGATCCGGCTGGCCGTGTGGTGGGCGTCGGCGGCGTACATCGCCCGGCCGGCCGCGGCGCTCGGCTCGACGAAGTCGTGCACGGCCGAGGTCTGGTTCAGGGACCGGTGCTCCAGCGCGCGCAGCCGCCCGTCCGCGTCGGCGCCGAGCCGGACCCGCTGCGCGGTGGCGCTGCGGTAGCCGGCGAGCGAGAACATCTGCCTGCGGGTCATGACGACCCTGACCGGGCGCTGCAGGACGGTCGCGGCCATGACGGCGGCCACCTGGTGCGCCCGCACGCCCTTGCTGCCGAAGCCGCCGCCGACGTGCTCGGAGCGCACGCGCACGGAGGCCGGGTCGAGGGAGAAGAGGTTCGCGAGCTCCCCGGCGACCCAGTTGGTGCCCTGGTTGGAGTCGACGACCTCCAGCCGGCCGCCCTCCCACCGGGCCGTCGCCGCGTGCGGCTCCATCGGGTTGTGGTACTCCTCCGGCGTGGTGTACTCGGCGTCCACCACGACGGCCGACGCCGCGAGCCGGTCCGCCAGGTCCCCCTTCTCGACCACGGCCGGCGCGTGCCCGTCGAGGGCGTGCGCCTCGGGCTCACGTCCGGCGGAGAACGCGATGTCGTGCGGCTCCCGGTCGTAGTGCACGACGAGGGTCTCGGCGGCCTCCCGGGCCTGCTCGGAGGTCTCGGCGACGACGAGTGCCACCGGCCAGCCCAGGTGGGGCACCCGGTCGTGCTGGAAGAGGGCGACACTCGGGTCCGGCGGGACACCCAGCAGGCCGATGTAGTCGCTGTCGACGCGCGGGGCGTTGTGGTGGTGCAGCACGGTGAGGACGCCCGGCATGCCGAGGACGGCCTCGGCGTCGACGGCCCGGACGCGGCCCCGGGCGACGGTGGACAGCACCAGCCAGCCGTGGGCGAGTTCGGCGAAGGGGATCTCGGCGGCGTAGCGAGCGGCTCCGGTGACCTTGTCACGGCCCTCGACGCGGGTGTGCGCGGTGCCGACGGCTCCCCTGGTGGCGGTGGTCATCGGGTGGCCTCCTCGGCGAGTTCGCTGAGCACGGCGACCACGAGGTTGCGCATCAGGGTCACCTTGTATCCGTTGTGGGGCAGCGGTTTCGCGGCGGCCAGTTCGGCGTCCGCCGCGGCCGCGAAGGTCTCGGCGTCGGCCGGGGCGCCGGTCAGGACGCGTTCGGCCGCCCGGGCCCGCCAGGGTCGGGAGGCGACCGCCCCGAAGGCCAGACGCACCTCGCGCACGCGCCCGTCGTGGACGTCGAGCGCGGCGGCGATGGAGCCGATGGCGAAGGCGTACGAGGCCCGCTCGCGGACCTTGCGGTAGCGGGAGACGGCGGCCACCGGGGCGGGCGGCAGGGTGACGCCGGTGATCAGCGCACCCGGCGGCAGAACGGTCTCCAGGTGTGGGGTCTCCCCCACCGGCAGGTAGAAATCGGCGAGCGGCACCTCGCCCGGGCCGTCCGCCGTCTCGTACGACACGACCGTGTCGAAGGCGGCCAGCGCCACGCCCATGTCGGAGGGGTGGGTCGCCACGCAGTGGCCGGAGGCGCCGAGGACGGCGTGGTTGTGGTGCTCGCCCTCGATGGCGGGGCAACCGCTGCCCGGGACGCGCTTGTTGCAGGGCGAGGTGACGTCCGCGAAGTAGCCGCAGCGGGTGCGCTGGAGCAGGTTGCCGCCGACGGTGGCCATGTTGCGCAGCTGCCCGGAGGCGCCGGCCAGCACGGCCTGCGCCAGCGCCGGGTAGCGGCGGCGCACCTCCGGGTGCGCGGCCAGGTCGCTGTTGGTGACGGTGGCCCCGATGCGCAGGCCGCCGGCCGGGGTCACCTCGACGCGGTTCAGGGGCAGTTCGCGCACGTCGACGAGGAGGGCGGGCCGCTCGACGCCGGTCTTCATCAGGTCGACCAGGTTGGTGCCGCCGCCCAGGAAACGCGCGTCCGGGTCGCCGTCGAGAAGCGCCACGGCGCCCGAGACGTCGTACGCCCGCTGGTAGCCGAACTCCTTCACGCCGCGGCCCCCTTGGCCTCGGCGGCCCGGGCCACGGCCTGGACGATCGAGACGTAGGCGCCGCAGCGGCACAGGTTGCCGCTCATCCGCTCGCGTATCTCCTCGGGGGTCAGCGGTGGCGGTCCGGCCTCGGGCCGTACGTCACCGGTGGCGGCGCTCGGCCACCCGGCGGCGTGTTCCTCGAGCACGGCGATGGCCGAACAGATCTGGCCCGGCGTGCAGTAACCGCACTGGTAACCGTCCAGATCGAGGAACGCCTGCTGCACCGGGTGGAGTTCTCCGCCCTCGGCCACGCCCTCGATGGTGGTGATCTCGCGGCCTTCGGCCGCCACCGCCAGCTGCAGACAGGACACGCTCCGGCGGCCGTCGACCAGGACCGTGCAGGCGCCGCACTGCCCCTGGTCGCAGCCTTTCTTGGTGCCGGTCATGTCCAGTCGCTCACGCAGGGCGTCGAGCAGGGTCGTGCGGTGGTCGACGGTCAGCGTGTACTTCTCGCCGTTGACGGACAGGGTGAGGTCGCTGGACGTCGATGGGGGCATGGAAGCCTTCTCTCTCACATCGCGAGGTCGTCAGACGGGCATGCCGGTGGCGGGTCCGGTCCGCAACCGGGCAGGATGCGGGGCGGGTGCAGCCGGGCCGGGCACAGCCTCAGGGGCTGTCCGCGCGGACGGCATGCCGATACGATGGAACAATCGGACAGTTGTCCGCTTACCCGGAAAACGTAATGGACGATTGTCCGCTTAACAAGGGCCGAGTTTCGGCCACGACCGCGAGGAGGGCGCGTGCCGCAGAAGAAGGACGCTCCCCTGCGCTCGGACGCGCAGCGCAACCGCGAGCGCATCCTGGAGGTGGCCGTGGTCGAACTGACGCGTGCGGCGGACGCCCCGCTGAGCGCGATCGCCAAGAAGGCGGGCGTCGGGCAGGGCACCTTCTACCGCCACTTCCCCAGCCGCGAGGCGCTCGTGATGGAGATCTACCGTCACGAGATGCGGCAGGTCGCCGACTCCGCGGCACCCCTGCTGGAGAGCCGGGAACCCGACCGGGCGCTGCGCGAGTGGATGGACCGCCTCGCCCGGTTCGCCATGACCAAGGCCGGTCTCGCCGACGCCATCCGGCAGGCCACCAGCGCCCCCGGGAAGCCGGAGAAACCGGCACACGCCCCGGTGACCGAGGCGGCCGAACTGCTGCTCCGCGCCGCCGAGCGGGCCGGCACCATCCGCCCGGGGATCACCGCGGAGGACCTCTTCCTCGCCATCGGCGGCCTCTGGACGATCGACCCCCGCGGCGACTGGCAGCCACGCGCCACGCGCCTGCTGGACCTGGTCATGGACGCTCTGCGCGTGGGGGCGCCGGGGAGGTGAACGCCGGTCCGCGCGCCGGGCTTCCCGCGCGCGGGCGGCGAGTGCCCGCCTGTAGCGCAGTGCGGGGCGGGGCGCCGTTCAGGCGACCGCCGTCGGCGCCAGGGACCGCAGTTCGTCGAGGGCCGCCGCGACCGCCGGGCGGGCGTGGCCGCCGCCGCGTGTGCAGGTCAGGAGCTTGCGGTGGGGGTTGCCGGTGCAGCGGACGCGGACGACCGGCAAGTGCGGGGTCAGGTGGGCCAGGCGCGGGACCAGGGCGACGCCGAGCCGGTGGGCGACGAGGTGCGCGGCGACGTTCCAGTCCAGGGCGTGGTGGACGACGTCGGGGGTGAATCCGGCCGCGCCGCAGGCGGACAGCACGTGAGGGCGGCAGGGACTCTCCTCCACCGGCGCGATCCACGGCTCGCACGCGGCCTCCGCGAGATCGACCCGGGTCCGCCCGGCGAGCTCGTGCTCCTCGTGCACGACCAGGTCGAACGGGTCGTCCAGCAGCGGCCGCTGATCGAACCGCGCGTCGCTCAGCGGCGGGTTGTGCGGGGTGGACTCGACGATCGCCAGGTCGGTGACGCCCTCGAAGAGCAGGTCGAAACTCTCCGGAACACCCGCCTCCGTGATCCGTACGGACAGCCGCGGATGCCGCTCCCCCAGCCGGGCCGCCATCGGCGCCAGGAGCACCGCGACGGCCACCGGGAAGCCGGTCACCCGCAGCACCCCGGAGGGCGCCCCGTGGTCGGCCCGCAGGTCGAGTTCGGCCTGGTCCCAGCGGGCCTGGATGGCGTCGGCGTGCGCGAGCAGGCTCTCGGCGGCCGGGGTGAGGCGGACCCCGCGCCCCTGCGGCTCCAGCAGGTCGACGTCCAGGTCCCGGGCGAGCTGCCGGATCTGCTGGGAGGCGGCGGACGGGGTGAAGTGCAGGGCGCGGGCGGCCGCGGTGACCGTGCCGTAGTGGGCGACCGCCCGGAGGACGTGCAGTCGGCGCAGGTCAATCATGAAGGTCAGGCTTCACAATGCCGTCCACAAAGTCAACCTGGACGTGTACGGAGACCTCGACGCACCCTGGCTGTGTCGCGACGGTCAACCAGCCACGACGTACGAGGAGTCATCCATGAACCGCACCGACGCCACCGCCTGCCCGCACTGCGGATGGCCGGACGGGGGCGAGCCGTTCCAGGTGCTGTCCCGGCACGCCACCGCGACGGGCCGCACGGAGTGGACGCGCTGCGGATGCGGCTCGCTGCAGGTCCGGGTCGTCGACGGGGCCGGGACGCGCGTCGTCTCGCGCGGCAGGCCGGCGGCCGAGTCCGGCGCGGTGAGCCGCTGACCGCTCGGGCGCCCCGTGCCGGGGTCATGAGCCGGGGCCCGGGCGCCCGGGCGCCCCACCGCCTCCGTGACCTGCGCGTATCTTGGGGGCGCCGACGGCTCGTGGACGGGCACGCGCGCGTGCGGCCGGTGCGGAGGGCCCGGGGTGGCGCGCCGGTCGCCGCGTTCTCCGCCCACCGCCCTGGCCCGGCACCGGAACGCCACCCGCCGGACGGCGGGCAGGTTCCGCCGCACGGCGGCGTCCGCCGCCGGGGCCGGCGGACCGACCATGGCTGCCCGAGCCGCCGCGACCCCGCGTGAGGAGACGTCATGACGCACGTACCGCCCCCGTTCGACCCCGAACTCGCCGGCGCCCTGGAGCTGATCAAGGACATGATCCGTCCGGAGCTCACGCCGGACGAGATCGCCGAGGTGCGCCAGGGCCCGGGCCTCCAGATGCTGGCCGAGCTGGACCTGACGATGGGCGGCACGTTCGAGGTGGAGGACCGGCAGGTGCCGGGACCGGAGGGCGAGCCGGACATCTCCCTGCTGATCTGCCGCCCGGCCGCCGCGGCGGCCTCCGGACCGCGGCCCGTGATCTACCACGTGCACGGCGGCGGCATGGTCATCGGCAACAACCGGGTCGGCGTCGAGGGCGCCCTGGCGTGGGCGCAGGCGCTGGACGCGGTCGTGGTGTCCGTCGAGTACCGGCTGGCGCCGGAGCATCCGTATCCGGCGCCGATCGAGGACGTGTACGCCGGGCTGCTGTGGACGGCGGACCACGCCGCCGACCTCGACGGCGACCCCGAGCGGATCGTCATCGCGGGCGCCAGCGCGGGCGGCGGGCTGTGCGCGGCCCTGGCGCTGCTCAGCCGGGACCGCAAGGGGCCGCAGCCGATCGGGCAGGTGCTGTTGTGCCCGATGCTCGACGACCGCAACGACACGCCGTCGACGTACCAGATGGCGGGTCTCGGGGTGTGGGACCGCACCGCCAACGAGACCGGCTGGACGGCGCTGCTGGGTGAGCGGCGCGGCGGGCCCGACGTGCCGGCGTACGCGGCACCGGCCCGGGCCGAGGATCTGTCCGGGCTGCCTCCGGCCTTCCTCGACGTCGGCTCCGCGGAGACCTTCCGCGACGAGGTCGTCGCCTACGCCTCGCGCATCTGGCAGGCCGGCGGCGTGGCCGAACTGCACGTCTGGCCCGGCGGCTTCCACGGCTTCGACGGTTTCGCCCCGCAGGCGGCGCTGTCCCAGGCGGCGCGGGCGGCGCAGCTCGACTGGCTGCGGAGGCTGCTGGCCGCGTGAGGCCCGGGCCGGGGCCCTGGGTCGGGGCGGGGTGCGAGAGAGGGGGGCGGCGGGTGCCACCGGGGAGCGGTGTGTGCGTGCCTCTCCCCCGGCCCCTCGCCCGCTGCCTGCCGGGTGCTTCCGGGGCCCTCGCCGGGTCCTCGTCGTCGGCTGCTTCCGCGGCCCTCGCCAGGTGCTCGTCGTCGGGACCGTCCGGGCCCCCGCCGGATCCTCGTCGCGCACGAGCGGCTCGCACCACGGCCGCATGCCGCACCATGGGCCTATGAAAGAGCTGGCCGGGCGCCTGACCGCGCTCGACCCGGATGCCGGTGCGGCGGTCCGGGTCATCGCCTACTTCGACCGACTGGCCGAGTCCAGGGCCGGTGTCGAGGCACTCGTGCGCGGTGCCGCCGTACTGGCCGGCTGCCCGGCCCGGCTCGTGGATCCGGAGCGCCGCGTACACGTCCGGGTCGAACCCGACGGCGCCCGGCGGGACGCCGAGCCGCCGCCCGATCCCGCATGGCCGTCGGCCCGGCTGGCCCCGGACAGCGCGGCGACCCTGTGGCTGGAACGCGGCGGGCCGGCGCCCGGCAGGGAGGACAAGGCGTCTGCCGCGACCGGCACGAGTGGCGCCCACCCCGCCGCAGCCCTGCCCAGTGTCGTCGACGCCGTGATCCTGGAGCGGGCGGCCGGTGCCCTGCGGGTCGTTCTCGACCGCACCCGGGGCCGGGCCCCCGCCGACGACCCGGCGCTGATCGAGACGCTGCTCGACGGCACGGCCCCGGAGCAGGCCCGGCTGCACGCCGCCCGCCGGCTCGGGCTGGACCCCGCCGCCCCGGCCCGGGCCCTCGCCCCGCTGGACGGCCGGCCACGGGTCGTGGCGGCCGACGCCGAGTCCCTGCCGGGCGGTGACGGGGCGACCACCGCACGGGCGAGCGACCCCGAGCGCCCGGCGTCCGGGCAGGCCGTGTCCCCTCCCCGGGCCGGTGTCGCGCCGGCTTCCGCCACGCCGGACGCCCGTCTCCCGGCCGGGCGGCTCGGGGTCGGGCCCGCCGTTCCCGTGCTCGAACTGCCCCGGTCCTGGGACGCGGCCCGCACCGCCCTGCGGTTCACCGCCGAGGGCACCCCGCAGGACCCCGGTCCACGGGTCGTGTACGCCGAGGAGCTGGGCGGCGTCGCCCTGCTCGCCGGCCTCGTCGCACCGGGCGCCGAACCGCCGCCGGACGTCCGCGCCCTGGAAAGGGCCTCGGCCCACACGCCCTGGCTGCTGGCGACCCTGCACGCGGTCGCGTCCACGGCGAGCCTGCGGGCCGCCGCCACCGGCATCAACGTCCACCACTCCACGCTCCAGGACCGGCTGACGCACGCCGAGCACCTGCTCGGCTGGCCACTGCGCACCCCGCAGGGCCGGCTCCGGCTGCAACTGGCCCTGACGATGCGCCACCTGGCCCGTCCGTAGCCACCCTCACATCCGGCCGCGGCCACGTGGGGGACACTGTCCGGGCGCCCTCCCGTACGACGTTCAGGAGCATGACGCATGAGCGTGCAGCGGTACCCCCTGGCCGGGGTCACGGTGGTCAGCCTGGAGCAGGCCGTGGCCGCGCCCTACGCCACCCGGCAGCTCGCCGACCTCGGCGCGCGTGTCATCAAGGTGGAGCGGCCCGGCGGCGGTGACTTCGCCCGCCGGTACGACACGACCGTGCACGGCCACTCCAGCTATTTCGTGTGGCTCAACCGCTCCAAGGAGTCCCTCACGCTGGACCTGAAGGACCCGCGCGGCCGCGAGATCCTGCACGACCTCCTCGACGGCGCCGACGTCTTCGTGCAGAACCTCGCCCCGGGCGCCGCCGCCCGGCTCGGCCTGGACGCCGCCGGCGTCACCGGCCGCCGCCCCCACCTGATCGCGTGCACGATATCCGGCTGGGGCACGACCGGCCCCTGGGCGGACCGCAAGGCGTACGACCTGCTGGTGCAGTGCCAGACCGGTCTCGTGTCGCTGACCGGGACCCCGGAGGGCACCGCCCGGACCGGGATCTCCGTGGCCGACATCGCCGCCGGGATGTACGCCTACAGCGGCATCCTCACGGCCCTGTACACCCGCGCCGTCACCGGCGAGGCCCACCCCGTGGAGGTGTCCCTGTTCGAGGCGCTCGCGGAGTGGATGGGCCAGCCCGCCTACTACACCCGGCACGGCGGTACCCAGCCCCCGCGCCTCGGCACCCAGCACGCCACCATCGCGCCGTACGGGACGTACACCGCCGCCGACGGCAAGGAGGTGCTGTTCTCCATCCAGAACGAGCGGGAGTGGGCGGCCCTGTGCGGGGAGTTCCTGGGCCGGCCGGAGCTGGTCGACGACCCGCGCTTCGCCACCGCCTCCGACCGGGTCGCCCACCGCGAGGAGCTCAACACCGTCGTCGCCGGCCGCTTCGCCCGCTCCGGCTCCGACGAGATCCTCAAGGACCTGGAGCGCATCGGCATCGCCTGCGCCGGTGTCAACGACGTCGCCGCGTTCCTGGACCACCCGGTGCTGGCCGCCCGGGGCCGCTGGACCGAGGTCGGGATCCCGGGCGCCACCGTGGAGGCACTGCTCCCGCCCGCCGACCTCGCGGGTCTGCCCGCGCGCATGGACCCCGTGCCGGCGGGGGGCGAGCACACCGAGGCGATCCTCACCGAACTGGGCCGCACCGACGAGGAGGTGGCGGCGCTGCGCGCCGACGGCGTCGTCTGACCGCGCCCCGGACGGACCCGCGGCCTAACGGGACCCGGCCTCCCGGCCCGCCGCCTCCTCGGCCTGCTGCTGCTTCTTCGAGGCGCGCAGGCTGGTGATGGTCGTGACCGTCAGGACGAGCACGATGAAGCCCAGCGAGAAGGGGATGCTGATCTCGGGGACGTGCACGCCCGACTCGTGCAGGGCGTGCAGCACCAGCTTGACGCCGATGAAGCCGAGGATGATCGACAGGCCGTAGGAGAGGTGGACCAGCTTCTTCAGCAGGCCGCCGATGAGGAAGTACAGCTGGCGCAGGCCCATCAGGGCGAAGGCGTTGGCGGTGAAGACGATGTACGGGTCCTGCGTCAGGCCGTAGATGGCGGGGATGGAGTCGAGGGCGAACAGCACGTCGGTGGAGCCGATCGCGAGCATCACGACCAGCATCGGGGTCATGATCCGCTTGCCGTTCTCGGTGATGAACAGCTTCGTGCCGTGGTAGCGGTCGGCCACGCCGAAGCGTTCCTCCGCCATCTTCAGCAGCTTGTTCTCCTGGTACTCCTCCTCGTGCTCCTCCTTGCGGGCGTCCTGGACCAGCTTCCAGGCGGTCCAGATCAGGAAGGCGCCGAAGATGTAGAACACCCAGGAGAAGGCGGAGATGATCGCCGCGCCGGCCGCGATGAACACGGCCCGCAGCACCAGAGCCATGATGACGCCGACCATCAGCACGCGCTGCTGGTACTGCGAGGGCACCGCGAACTTCGCCATGATCAGCACGAAGACGAAGAGGTTGTCGACGCTGAGCGACTTCTCGGTGATGTAACCGGCGAAGAACTCGCCCGTGGGACCGCTCCCGCCGTAGTACCAGAGCCCCAGCCCGAACAGCACGGCCAGGACGATCCACACCACCGTCCAGGTCCCGGCTTCCTTGATGGACACGTCGTGGGGCTTGCGGCCGATGAAGAAGTCGACGGCGACGAGCAAGCACAGCGCTGCCACGGTCAGCAGCCACACGGAGAGCGAGACGTTCACTTGTTACTCCTGGTGCAGGTGGGGGAATGGGACATCCTCATCCGAGATGGCTGGTTCCCGCCACTGCCGCCAGGTGAACACATGGTCAAAACCGCACGTGGAGCGCCTCCAGGACGTCCTGGTCCGTCAGCTGGTCGAAGTTCTCGTACCACAGGCCCACGGCCATGAACGCGGCCGGCTGGTGCAGGCAGATCACCTCGTCGGCCTCCGCGCGCATCAGGTCGGCCGCCTCCGGCGAGCACACCGGCGCGGCGAGCACCACCCGTTCGGGCGCCTGACGGCGTACGGATCGCAGCGCCGCCCGGGCCGTGGAGCCGGTCGCCAGGCCGTCGTCGACCACGATCACGGTCCGTCCGCGCAGGTCGGGCGCGGGGCGGCCCTGCCGGTACAGCCGCTCGCGGCGGCGCAGCTCCGCGCGTTCCCGCTCGATGACGGGGGCCAGGGCGGCCTCGTTCAGGCCCAGGTGGCGCAGGGCGTCCTCGTCGAGGAGCGGCACCTCGTCCCCGGCCATCGCGCCGACGCCGTACTCCTCCTGGAAGGGCGCGCCGATCTTCCGTACGACGAGGACGTCGAGCGGGGCGTCCAGCGCCGCGGCGACCTCGCGCGCCACCGCCACCCCGCCCCGGGGCAGGGCGAGGACGAGAGGACCGGGCAGGGCACCCTCCCGCTGCCGGGCACGAAGTTCTTCGGCCAGTTCCCGGCCGGCCTGCCGCCGATCACGGAACCGCATGACGGTCACCTCCGCTTCCCGCCCGACGGACGGCGCCTCGGTCCGGCCCCGCGTACCCCCCGCTCACCGGACAATGCGCACCTTCCGGACCTCCGTCACACTCGGAACGCGGGGTGTTTCCGGCCGGGCGGCAAGGCAACCCGGCACCGTGCGCACGGCACGCACCGTACGCACGGCACGGCTGTCCGTGCCGGTGGCACCCCGGGCCACTGAGCAGACTCCGACGCGACGGGAGCACCCGGATGACCACTGCCCCTTCTCATCCGCAGCTCGCCCGGTCGGGCCCGCGCATCGGCGTGCTGGGTTCGTACGGCGGCTTCAACATCGGCGACGAGTCGATCCTGACCTGTGTCCTGCGCTGTCTGCGCGCCCAGCGGCCCGAGGCCCACCTGGTCGTCTTCAGCCGGAACGCCGAGCACACCCGCGCCCACCACCCGGGCGCGGACGAGGTGGTGGACTGGGAAGGCGTCAGCCGCAATCGGGTCCTGGACACGCTGACCTCCCTGGACCTGCTGGTCCTGGGCGGCGGCGGGATCCTCTACGACGGCGAGGCGCGCCGTTATCTGCGGCTGGTCCGGGCCGCTCAGGAACGCGGCATCCGCACCTTCTCCTACGCCGTCGGCGCGGGGCCCCTGCGCGAGCCCGACGACCGGGAGGCCGTGCGCACGGTCCTGGCCGAGATGGACGACGTCGTGGTGCGGGACGAGGAGTCCAAGCTGGTGCTGGAGGAGGTCGGTGTCGAGCGCGACGTCGTGGTCACCGCCGATCCGGCGCTGCTGCTGGAGCCGGAGCCGTTCACCGACGAGATGATGCGCCACGAGGGCGTGCCCACCGACTCCCGTCTGGTGGGGATGTCGGTGCGGGAACCGGGCCGGGCGGCCGAGAAGCTGGACGAGGGCGACTACCACGCGCTGCTCGCCGACGTCGCCGACTTCCTGGTCCGCCGGCTGGACGCGCACGTGGTGTTCCTGCCGATGGAGCGGCACGACGTACGGCACGCGCACGCGGTGCTGTCCCACATGACCGCTCCGGACAAGGGGCGAATCCTGCACGGTTCGTACAGTCCGGGGGAGGTGCTGGGCTTCATGCGCCACCTGGACCTGGCGGTCGGCATGCGGCTGCACTTCGTGATCTTCGCGGCGCTCTCCGGGCTGCCGGTGCTGCCGCTGCCGTACTCGGGCAAGGTCTTCGACTTCGCCCGCCGGATGGGCGCGCCGGCCCTGGTGGGCGTGGCGCGGGAGCAGGCCGGGCTGCTGCTGGCGGAGGTGGACCGGCTGTGGGACGAGTATCCGGAGCGCCGGGAGGACCTGCACGCCCGCGTCCGGGAGCTGTCCACGCGGGCCCGCGAGACCTGCGCCCGCTGCGGCGTGCTGCTGGACGAGATCGACGGCCGGGCCGGCGCCTCCGCGGAGCCGCACGTGCCGGCGGAGGCGGCCACGGGGGTGGACCCGACCGTGGCCGCGGACCCGGCCGTGGCCGCGGAGCCGGAGCCGCCGCGCCCGCCCACTGCCGAACCGCGCCCGCTGGGCGTGTGACGCCGGGGCGGGAGCCCCGCCCGCGGGAGGACACCGATGCCGATCCTGCAAGAACCGAGCAAGCCCCGCACGGTCACGCTGCCCGCCCGGCCCGCCCGGCACGGCGGCCGGACGGAGGTCCTGGTGGTCGGCGGCGGCCCGGCCGGGTTCGCCGCCGCCGTCGCGGCGGCCGACGCCGGGGCCGAGGTCGTCCTGGTGGAGCGCTACGGGTTCCTCGGGGGCAACGCGACCGCGGCGCTGGTCATGCCGCTGATGTCGTTCCACAACGAGCACAAGCAGGCCGCGTTCACCGAGGACGGTGAGGACTCCCGGCTGCTGCCCACCGACCACGGCGAGGGCGAACCGGTCGTCCAGGGCGTGCTGTGGCGGCTGCTGGACCAGCTCATGGGACGCGGCGGCTGTCTGAAGCCGTCACCGAAGACCGGGTACACGGTCCCCTTCGACCCCGAGCTGTTCAAGCTGGTGCTGCTCGACATGATGGACGAGGCGGGCGTGCGGATGCTCTTCCACGCCTTCGCCTCGACCGCGCTGCGCCTGGAGGACGGCTGGCGTGTGGTGTTCGAGACCAAGTCGGGGCCGGTGGTGATCGACGCCGACGTGGTCGTGGACGGCACGGGCGACGGCGATGTCGCGGCCGCCTGCGGGGCGCCGTACGAGATCGGGCGGCCCGAGGACGGGCTGGTGCAGCCGATGACGCTGATGTTCCGCGTGGCGGACTTCGCGCGGCCGGACTTCGCCGCGTACGTGCGGGAGCATCCCGACCAGTGGCGCGGCGTGCACGGCCTGTGGGACCTCGTCGAGGAGGCCCGGGCGGACGGCGACCTGCGGCTGCCGCGCGAGGACATCCTGTTCTTCGCGACCCCGCATCCGCGCGAGCTGAGCGTCAACAGCACCCGTGTGACCAGGGTGCTCGGCACCAGCGTGTGGGACCTGACCCGGGCCGAGTACACCGCCCGGCGCCAGCTCGCGCAGATCGACCGCTTCCTGCGCACCCGCGTGCCCGGCTTCGAGGAGTCGTACGTGGTGCAGAGCGGCACCCACATCGGCGTCCGGGAGACGCGGCGCGTCGTCGGCGACTACCAGCTGACCGGTCACGACATCCTGGCCGCCCGCCCCTTCCCGGACGTCGTCGCGCACGGCGCCTACCCCGTCGACATCCACAACCCGCGCGGCTCCGGCACGGTCCTGAAGCGGGTGCCCGCGGGCAGCTTCTACGACATCCCGCTGCGCTGCCTCGTGCCGCAGGGGACCGAGCGGCTGCTGGTGGCCGGCCGCTGCATCTCGGGCACGCACGTGGCGCACTCCTCGTACCGGGTGATGCCGATCGCGATGGCGACGGGCCAGGCGGCGGGGGTGTGCGCCGCGCTGACCGTGCGCCACGGGCACGGGCCGCGGGGCGTGCCGTACCGGATCGTGCAGCGGGAACTGCTGCGGCAGGGCGCCCGGTTGCGGATCGACCTGCCGGTTGGCGGCTGAGCCCGGCCGGTCAGTCCGCCGCGGTCCTCAGCTGCTCGTCGCACCACCGCCGGGCCGCCTCGGTGACCTGGTCGAGCGCGCCCGGCTCCTCGAACAGATGGGTGGCACCGGGTACCACGTGGAGGGTGTGCGGGGCGTGCAGCCGGGCGGCGGCCGCCTCGTTGAGCCGCAGCACGTGCTGGTCGCTGCCGCCCACGATCAGCAGCACCGGGGCCCGGACGGCGTCCAGGGCGTCGCCCGCGAGGTCGGGCCGGCCGCCGCGCGAGACGACCGTCCGCACCCGGTCGGGGCGCCGGGCGGCGGCGACCAGGGCCGCGCCCGCGCCGGTGCTGGCGCCGAACAGGACGACGGGCAGGCCGTGGGTGCCGGGCCACCGTGCCAGCCAGTCGATCGCGGCCACCAGCCGGCGGCCCAGCAGCGGGATGTCGAAGCGGAGTTCGGCGGTCAGGGCGTCCTGCTGTTCCTCCGCCTCGGTGAGCAGGTCGATGAGCAGGGTGCCGAGGCCGGCGGTGCGCAGTCCGGCGGCGACGTCGCGGTTGCGGGGACTGTGCCGGGAGCTGCCGCTGCCGTGCGCGAAGAGCACGACCGCGCGGGCGTCCGGGGGCACGGTCAGGTCGCCGGTGAGGGCGGCGGCGCCGGCCGGCACGGTGACGGTCCGGGAGATCATCGGGAGCCTCCTCTCCCCCGGGTCCCGTGGTACCCCCGCTGCGGCGGACGTCCCATGGCGCGATGTGTGGGGTGCGTGTCGTTGACGCCATGATCCGGGCCGGTGGAGCGTGGAGGGGTGACAGAGCGCCGTATCGTCTTCGTCGTCTTCGACGGCTTCCAGCCGCTCGACCTCACGGGCCCGCACGAGGTGTTCCACGGCGCGGGCGGGTACGCCTGCGAGGTCGTGGCGGCCCGGGCGGGACCGGTCCGGTCGGTCAGCGGGCTGTTCGTGCACGCCGGGCATGGGGTGGCGGATCTCGATCCGGGCGGTACGGACACCCTCGTGGTGGTGGGCGGCGAGGGCGTCGACCGGGCCCGGGAGGACGCGGCGCTGGTCTCCTGGATCACCGCCGCGGCGGCCGGTGCCCGGCGCGTCGCCTCGGTGTGCAGCGGGGTGTTCCTGCTGGCGGCCGCGGGCCTGCTGGACGGACGGCGGGTCACCACGCACTGGGGGCGGGAGGAGCAGCTGGTCCGGGAACACCCCGAGGTGCGGGTGGACTGCGACCCGATCTTCGTCCGGGACGGGCGGGTGTGGACCTCGGCCGGTGTGACGGCCGGCATGGACCTGGCGCTCGCCCTGGTGGAGGACGACCGGGGCCGGGAGGTCGCGCACGCCGTGGCGCGCCGACTGGTGCTCTTCCTGCGCCGTCCGGGCGGCCAGTCGCAGTTCAGCGTGGCGTTGTGGTCGCGGCAGCCGGCGACGGACCCGGTGCGGGCCGCCGTCGGCGCGGTCCACGCCGATCCGGGCGCCCGGCACGACATCGCCTCGCTCGCCGCGCACGCCGGGCTGAGCCCGCGCCACCTCCAGCGCCGCTTCACCGCCGAGCTGGGTGTGCCGCCGGCCGCGTACGTCGAGCGGGTGCGCGTGGAGGCGGCCCGGCGTGCCCTGACCGAGGGGGACGAGCCGGTCGAGGCCATCGCCCGCCGCCACGGCTTCGCCACCGCCGAGACGCTGCGCCGCACGTTCCACCGACGGCTCGGGGTCGCGCCGTCGGAGTACCGCGCCCGGTTCCGCTCGACCGCGGAACCCGCCGGCGCACTGCCTGATCAACCCGTCCCAGAGGAAGGTGAACCCGTATGACGACCTACGGCCTGCTGGTCTTCGAGGAAGCCGAGGAGCTCGACTTCGTGGGGCCCTGGGAGGTGTTCACCGTCTCCGCCATGCTCCGCGACGGCGCCGACCGGGCCGTGCTGGTCGCCGAGCACTCCGGGCCCGTGCGCTGCAACAAGGGGCTGCGGGTGCTGCCCGACCACACGCTGGACGACCATCCGCCGCTGGACGTGCTGCACGTGCCGGGCGGGCGGGGCGCGCGCGAGGCCCAGCTGCGCAACCGGGTGGTCACCGACTGGATCGGGAAGACCGCGGACCAGGCGGCCTGGGTGCACGGGGTGTGCACCGGTACGTTCCTGCTGCACGCCGCGGGGCCGGCGCGCGGCCGCCGGGTGGCCACCCACTGGAGCCAGGAGGACACCCTCCAGGCGCGGGGCGACGTGACGGTGGTCCGGGACGCCCGCTATGTCGTGGACGGCAAGCTGGTGACCAGCCAGGGCGTCTCGGCCGGTATCGACAGCGCGCTGTGGCTGGTGGGCCGGCTGCACGGCCGGGAGCACGCGCGGGCCGTGCGCCGCTACATCCAGTACGACCCGGCGCCGCCGTACCTGGCGGACGAGCCCGTCTGACCCAGGTGCCGGTGCCGTGCGCCGCATGGGTCGGCGTACCCCGGGCAGCCGATGTTCATGGGCGGTGACACGGACGACGGTGGACAGGTGAGGCAACCGGGCGGCTGCGGGCACCGGGCGGTGCCGCACCCGGGCGACATCCGGATCGAGGCGTGGGCGGCGTGCCGGGAGCACTGTCTGGCGGAGGCCGTGCTGGCGATGGTGGAGTGCTTCGCGGACGTGTCCGGGGTGCGGCCCACCGCCGTGGGCCGGGTGCGGCTGGCCGAGGCCAGCGACGACGACCTGCTCGCCACGCTGCTGGACGAGGTCATCTTCCGGCTGGAGGCGTACGGCGAGGTGCCGGTGGACGTGGAGGCGGACGAGGCCGACGGCGGCCTGGACGTCCGGCTGGCGGTCACCGGCCTCGACGACGTGGAGATCACCGGGGCGGTCCCGAGGGCGGTGGTGTGGAACGAGCTGCGGATCGGGCCGGGCCCGTACGGCTGGTCGTGTGCGGTGACGGTCGACGCGTGACCCCGGCGGCCCCGGTGTGCCTACGGTGGAGGCGTGGGCGGCTCAGTCGTGACGCTGTTCCTGTGCGGTGACGTGATGCTCGGGCGCGGCGTCGACCAGATCCTGGCGCACCCCGGTGATCCGGCGCTGCGGGAGACGTACGTCGTGGACGCGCGGTCCTACGTCCGGCTCGCGGAGGCGGCGCACGGTCCGGTCCCCGCGCCCGTTCCTCCCTCCTGGCCGTGGGGCGAGGCGCTGCGGGTGCTGGCCGAGGCCGCGCCGGACGCCCGGATCGTGAACCTGGAGACGTCGGTGACGCGCAGCGACACGTTCGACCCGGACAAGGAGATCCACTACCGGATGGACCCGGCGGGTCTGCCCGCCCTGGCCGTGGCCCGGCCCGACGTGACCGTCCTCGCCAACAACCACGTCCTGGACTTCGGCCGCCCGGGCCTGCTGGAGACGCTGGACGCGCTGGCAGGTGCGGGGGTGCGGACGGCGGGCGCGGGCCGGGACGCCGACCGGGCGTACGCACCCGCGGCGGTGTCTCTTCCGGGCGGCCGGCGGCTGCTGGTGTTCGCCCTCGGCGCGCGCTCCAGCGGGATCCCGTCCGGCTGGGCGGCGGCTCCCGGCCGGCCGGGCGTCGCGTACCTGCCCGAGCTCTCGGCCGCCGCGGCCGACACCGTCGTACGGCGGGTCCGTGAGGTCCGGCGGGCCGGTGACATCACCGTCGTGTCCGTGCACTGGGGGTCGAACTGGGGGTACCACGTGCCGCGGGAGCAGGTGCGGTTCGCGCACGCCCTGGTGGACGGCGGGGTGGACGTCGTCCACGGGCACTCCTCGCACCATCCCCGCCCGCTGGAGGTGTACCGGGAGCGGCTGGTCCTGTACGGCTGCGGCGACTTCGTCGACGACTACGAGGGGATCTCCGGGTACGAGGAGTACCGCGACGACCTGCGGCTGGCGTTCCTGGTCTCGGTCGAGGCGGACGGCGGACGGCTGGCGGGGCTGCGCATGGTGCCGCTGCGGGCGCGGCGGATGCGGCTGGAGCCCGCGCCCCGGGAGGACCGCGCCTGGCTGCGGGCGACGCTGGACCGGATCAGCCGCGGGGTGGGCGTGGCCCTGGAGGCCGACGGTTCGCTGACGCTGGTGTGACCGGCACCGGACGCCGGGTCAGCTCGCCCAGGCCACCAGGCGCTCGCGGTTGCCGGGCTCGCGCAGTCGGGCGAGGGACTCCTTCTCCAGCTGGCGGACCCGCTCCCGGGTCAGGCCGACGCGCTTCGCGACCTCCTCCCGGCTACGGGTGTGGCCGTCGTGGAGGCCGTAGCGCAGGGAGAGGATCATGGCCTCGCGGGGCGCGAGCGTGCCGACGGCCTCGCGGAGTTCTTCGGCGAGGGCCTGGTACTCGGCGACTTCGGGGGCCTGGAGCACCTCGGTGTCGGGGATGAGGTCGCCGACGACGGTCTCGCCGGTCTCGTCCACGGGCGTGTCCAGGCTGACGGCCTGCCGGCCGACGCGGCGCAGCCAGCCGATCCGGTCCTCGGCGAGGCCGCTCTCCCGGGCCACCTCCTCGACGCTCGGCTCGCGGTCCAGGTCGTGCCGGAGCCGCCGCTCGACCTTGGCGACCTTCTGCAGCTGCTCGACGACGTGCATCGGCAGCCGTACGGTGCGGGCGTGCGCGGCCAGGCCCCGTTCGATGGCCTGGCGGATCCACCAGGTCGCGTAGGTGGAGAACTTGAAGCCCTTGGTGTGGTCGAACTTCTCCACGGCCCGGATCAGGCCGAGGTTGCCCTCCTGGATCACGTCCAGCAGGGGCAGACCGCGGTGGGCGTGGCGTTTGGCCATCGAGACCACGAGCCGGAGGTTGGCCCGGACCATGTGGTCCTTGGCCGCCTGCCCGTCGCGCGCGGCCTCCTCCAGCTCCCGGCGCCTCTCGGACGCGAGGTCGCTCTCGCCGGCGTCGGCCCGCTCCAGTTCCTCCAGCGCCCGCTCGCCGGTCCGCATCCGCCGGGTCAGCCGTACCTCGTCCTCCGCGGTGAGCAGCGGCGTCGCCGCGATCTGGGCGAGGTACTGGCCGAGCAGGTCCGGTTCCTCGTCGGGCTCGGGGATGCGGCTGCGCAGCCGTGCGGTGCGAGCGGGGGCGCGGCGGTCCTCGCGGGCGTCGGCCGCGGGGTCTTCTGCCAGGGGAGACATCCTCGTGTTCCTCCGTCTCCTGCCTTCGTTCCGGCTCGCTCCGGAAAGCCTCCGGTCTCGCTCCGGAAAGCTCTCCGGAGCGCGCTCCGGAAAGGTCCCCGGGTACCCGCGAGGATGGGTTCCGAACCGCATGCCCGGGCCCCGCGGGGGTACTCCGGGGCACATGACCGGCATCGAACTGCGCAGCAACGCGTTCAACGACCACTCCTTCATCGCGCGCCGGTACGCGTACGAGGGACCGAACGTCTCTCCGCCGCTGACCTGGAGCGGCGTACCGGACGACGCGGCCGAACTGGTCCTGCTCTGCGAGGATCCCGACGCCCCGTCGGGCACCTTCGCGCACTGGGTGGTGGTCGGCATCGACCCGCACAGCGACGGCGTCGAGGCCGGGCACTGCCCACCGGGCGGCACGGAACTCGTCAACGGCTACGGGCAGCAGGGCTGGGGCGGCCCCCATCCCCCGCCCGGTGACGACGCCCACCACTACTTCTTCCGGCTCTACGCGCTGGCCGAACCGTGTGTGCTGCCCGACGCGCCCCGGGCGGACCAGGTGCACGAGGAGGTCGAGAAGCGGCGGCTCGCCGACGGGACGCTGGTGGGGCTGTACCAGCGCTGAGGTCCTGAGCCGCGCGGGTCCTCGTGGCACAACGGTCGGTTGTGGCACGGGTGACGGGCGGTTGTTTGCCCGGCCCGCCCGCTCCCCGCTTGGATGGCTCCCGGTCAACACCGTGTTGTCCGCGGGAACGGGGAGTGTGCGCCGGGTATGGCGGGCAGGCGGTCGCTGGGGCGGCGGTTCGGGTGGCTGTGGGGCGCGTACGCGGTCAGCACGGCCGGGACATGGCTGGCGTTCGACGCGTTCGCCCTGATCGCGGTCCTGGCGCTGGACGCCGGGCCGGCGCAGGTGTCGCTGCTGGCGGCGGTGGGGCCGGCCGTCGGTGCCGCGGTGTCGGTGCCGCTCGGGCCGTGGGTGGAGTTCCGCCGGAAACGGCCGGTGATGATCGCGACGGACCTGGTCCGGTGCGCGGTGCTGCTGAGCGTACCCGTGGCGTTCGCCCTGGGCCGGCTGGGCTTCGGTCAGCTGCTGCTGGTGTCGGTGGTGGTCGCGGCGGCCGACATCACCTTCAACGCGGCGGCCGGGGCGTTCCTGAAGGAGCTGGTGCCGCGGCGGGACCTGCTGGTCGCGAACGGCCGGTTCGAGGCGACGATGTGGACCGCGAGCATGGCCGGGCCGCCGCTGGGCGGCGCCGCGATCGGGCTGTTCGGCCCGGTGACGACCGTGGTGGCCGACGCGGTGAGCTATCTGCTCTCGGCGGCCGGGCTCCGGGCGATCGGGGGCGGCGAGAAGCCCCCGGTACGGCCCGGACCCGCCACGGCCCGGCTCCGGGCGGGCGACCTGCTCGGCGGCTGGCGGCACATCCTGGCCGACCCGGCGCTGCGCCCACTGTTCTTCAACACGGTCCTGGTCAACGCCCTGATCATGGCGGCGTCGCCGCCGCTGCTCGTGCTGATGGTCGACGACCTGCGGTTCGCGCCCTGGCAGTACGCCCTCGCCTTCGCCGTGCCCTGCACCGGCGGCCTGCTCGGCTCACGGCTGGCGCCACGGCTCGTCACACGGTTCGGCGGGCGTCGGGTGCTGCTCGCGGCCGGGGTGCTGCGGGCGTGCTGGTCCCTCGGACTGGCCTTCGTCGGCCCCGGCGCGGCCGGGCTGGCGCTGGTGATGGCGATCGAGTTCGGGCTGATCACCTGCTGCGCCGTGTTCAACCCGGTGTTCGCCACCTTCCGCCTGGAGCGCACCCCCGCCGACCGGGTCACCCGTACCCTGGCCGCCTGGTCGGCCACCGGCAAGGCGGCCACCGCGGCCCTGACCGCCCTGTGGGGCCTGCTGGCGGCGTGGACCGGCCCTCGTACGGCCCTGGCGCTCGCCGGTGCGCTGCTCCTCGCGACCCCGCTTCTGCTCCCCCGCCGGGACCACGCGCCGGACACCGAGGCCGAGCCCGCTCCCCTGGCCCTGGAGCCGGACGGCGGCTGAACGGCCGTTCAGCCGCCGCGCGGACTCGGGACGCCGGGTCAGACCGCCCCGGGCACGTCCTCCGTGATGCCGTTCAGCGGGGAGGACGGATCGGCGCCGTACGGGCGGGTGATGATCTCCAGGCCGTGGCCCGCCGGGTCGAGGAAGTAGACGCCCCGGCCGCCGTCGTTGCGGTTGATCCGGCGCGGGTGGTTGCCGTGCGGATCGGCCTGGATGGGTATCCGGGCCTCGATGAGGCGGGCGAGGGCCTCGTCGAACTCGTCCTCGGAGACGAGGAACGCGTAGTGCTGCATGGGGATGTCGGCGTCGATGGTGAGGAAGTCCAGCGTGACGCCGTTGGCGGTCGTCACCGGCAGGAACACCCCGGCCGGTGCCCCGACCTCCAGCCCCAGGATCTTCGCGAGGAAGTGAGCGGACTTCTCCCGGTCTCGGGACAGGACGATGGTGTGGTTGAACTCGACTGACACGGTTGAATGCCTCCACGGGCATCTCCGCGGCGCCTCCATGCCTCACCCGGCCGGTGACCGGCACGCGATGCCGCGCCGTGGATCGTAGACAGAGGCGGCCGGGACCGTCGAGCGGTTTTCGGCCGTATCGAGGGCCCTGGCGCGGAGTGTCCGCTCCCGCGCGCGACGTCGCGTCCCTGCCGCCCCAGGGGATCCTGACAATTGTCAGGGACCGTGTCGCCCCAGGCCTCCCTACAGTGCTGAGCGTCGGCCACACCGTCAGGGGGAACACGACATGTCCACTCGTCTCTTCGCCAAGGCCGCGCTCGTCGGTGCCGGGGCGCTCGCGCTGCTCGGCCCGCTCACCGCCGGGACCGCGTCCGCGGCCACCGCCGGCGAGCAGGGCGGCGCCCGCGTCCTGGCCGCGCCGTACGCTGTCGTTCCGTACGAGAACGTCAACGTCCGCCGTGGGCCGGGGACTTCCTACGGCATCATCACCACCGCTCCGGCGGGCCAGCCGCTCGGCGCCTACTGCTGGACCCGCGGCGAGCGCATCACCGACAACGGCTACTCCAACGACGTCTGGGTGAAGCTCCTGGAGGGCTACGTCAGCGCCGTCTACCTCAAGGGCAACGAGTACGGCGACCTGCCCGCCTCGGCGCGCTGCTGACCCGGACCATGACCGGTTCCGACCACACCGACCGCACCTTCATCCCACGGGGGACAGACACATGAAGCGACCGATCAGCCGCATGGCCATGGGCCTCGCCGTGACCACGCTCGCCGTCGGCGGGCTCGCCACCACCGCCCAGGCCTCCCCGGCCGTCGCAGACGGCGGCGACCCGACCCTCACCGACGTCTACATCTGGGCCACCGACGTCAACCTGCGCCAGGAGCCGACCACCAACTCCCCGCGCCTCGCGGTCCGTTCGCAGTGGTGGGCGGACGCCATCTGCCAGAAGCAGGGCCAGACCGTGCACGACCCGGCGGTCGGCACCAACAACTGGTGGACCGCCGTCATGGAGCTCTCGGGCAGCGACGTGGCCTGGGTGAACAACCTGTACATCCGGGGCGGCGAGAAGATCGCCGGCGTTCCGGACTGCTGACGTACCCCGCGGGGGGCGGACCGGAACACCGGCCGCCCCCCGCGGTGTGTGCGGCTCAGAACCAGCCGGTCTCGGTCAGGTCGTGGCCGTCGCACGAGAGCACGGCGCGCGAGACGCGGCCGTTGAGGTTGTTGCCCATCTGCGTGTAGGCGTAGTTGATGCCCGGGTCGACGGTCTCGGAGACCCATCCGTCGACGCGCCCCACACCGCTGTTGGAACGCTGCAGCACGGCGGCGCAGTTGGCCCGGGAGTTCTCGATCCGGGCGAACGAGCCGCACTTGTCGGAGTAGAAGTACTTCAGGGCCATGCCCTCGGCGTACTTGGTGTCACCGATCTGCCGGAACGTGCCCGAGCAGTAGGAGGTGGTGGGGTACTGCCCCTCCATCCCGTAGGCCCCGTAGTTGCCGCCCGAGTACGGCGCGGCCTGGGCAGAGGCAGGGAGGAGCGCCATCACCGCGGCGGCTCCCCCGGCGGCCAGCAGTGTCCTGAGTGATCGGCGGCTCATGAGCCCTCTTTCGTTCGTGTGTCGGCGGGTGTTTCCCGAGGTGACCGTACGGGCCGTCACCAGGCCGCCGACACCTGACATTTATCAGGGTGTGCGGGCCCTGACATTCGTCAGGACCGCCCGCACCCCCCGCGCTCCTACGGTGTCCGCACGGGGCCGCGGCTCCGCCGGACAGCCGGACGACCAGGAAGGCCAACCATGCGCATGCTGCTGCGCGGCGCCGCCGCGCTCGCGACCCTCGTCACGGTCGCGTCGCTCACGGGCGGTGCGGCGGCGGTCCCCCGGCCGGAGACCGCCGCCCGGGCCGTACAGGCCGCCCAGATCCCGGACGGCGTCACCGCCGGCGTCGCCGTGTTCGACCGCCGGACCGGCACGTTCACCGAACAGGTCAACGCGAGCGCGCAGTTCCGCTCCGCGTCGATCGTGAAACTGCTGCTGACCCTGGACTTCCTCTGGAACCGCGGGCCCGACTACACCGTCCCCGCGGCCGACCGGGCCCTGCTGGAGCCGATGCTGCGCAGCAGTGACGACGACGCCGCGAACCACTACTGGTCGACGTACGGCGGCTCGGCGATCATCGACCGGATGTCCGCCCGGCTCGGTCTGCGCGACACCGCGCCGCCGCCCGCCGGGTACGCGGGATTCTGGGGCTACACCGCCCTCTCCGCCCGGGACACGGTGACGATCTACCGGTACGTCCTGGAGAAGGCGCCCGCACCCGTCCGCGACTTCGTCATGGACAACCTGCGCCGCTCCACCCGCTGTTCCTCCACCGACCACTTCGACCAGCACTTCGGCATCGCGGGGGCGTTCGACCGCCCCTGGGCGGTGAAGCAGGGCTGGTCCGGGAAGTTCGCGAAGGGAACCTGCGGCCCCCAGGGGGCGTCCGCCTCGGCGGCACCGGCCGAGGCCTCCACCCGTGCCGCCGCCGATGTGGACCTCACCCGTCCCGCGCTGCACACCACCGGCACGGTGGGGGCGGACGACCGGGCGATCGTGGCCGTGCTGACGCTGCACCCGGTGGGCACGTCGTACGGGAAGGCGTACACCGACCTCGGGCGGCTGACGCGCACGCTGAACGTGCCGGGTGCGGTGCGGCCCGCCGGGACGTGGTTCGGCACGTGGGGCGAGTTCGTGAACGTCCGCAAGGGCCCGACCACCGGTGACGACCGGATCACGCAACTGCCCGCAGGCGTCGAGGTGCTGGTGGGCTGTCAGATCCGCGGCCAGGTGGTCAACGTCCCGCCCTACACCAACGAGTGGTGGGCCTACCTGCCCCAGTACGGCGGCTACATCTCCAACATCTACATCAGCTCGCCGGACAACCGGCTGCCGAACGTCCCGGAGTGCGGCTCGCCGCGGCCGTGACGGGAACGGGGGACAAGCGGGGGGCGGGGCGAAGGCTCCGCCTCCCGCTCGCGTGCGCGCACCTCGAGGCCGGTTCTCGGCGAGTCAGCGCTGGTACTCGGCGAGATAGCGCAGCACCTTGTCGACGTGCGGCCGCACCCGTTCCGGGACCCCGCCCTCCTCGATGACCGTGCGGTCGCTGGTGCGGTAGCCGGCCGCGACCAGTGCGGGCAGGTCCTTCTTCGGCAGCCCGGCCTCCTTGAAGCGCTGGTCGAGCCAGCACACGTAGCCGCTCATGGTGGAGATCGCGTCCGGCGGCGACATGTGGTCCTTGTCGCCGTCGCCGTCCCCGTCCACCGCCCAGGCGTTGAACACGGCCGGCGTCCACATGGCGATGCCGTACTCGTCGCTCTCCGGGCGGGCGGCGTTCGCGTCGAAGCCGCTCTCGGCCTTGACCATCGCGGCCAGCAGGGCGGGGGTGATCTCCTCGTCGGTGCAGCGGTGCGCGGCGCGGGTGATGACGGGGCGCAGCGCCTCGGGCACGTCGGAGTCCGCCGGGATCTCACCGGGCGCCGGGCGGGGTGTGCCGGTGACGGCGGTGGGGGCGCCCCGGTCGCGGGCGTCGTCCCCGGTGTCGCCGGTGTCGCCGTCGCCGCCGAGCAGGGCCGTCCCGGCGAGTGCGGCGGCGGCCAGGACGGCGAGCCCGGCCGCGGCGGCCGGCAGCAGGCGTCGCCGCCGGGGGCGGGGAGGACCGGTCAGGGCCTCGACGCGGGCGGCGACGCTGACCGCCGTGTGCGGCAGGCGGGTGGTGTGGTCGGGTGCCAGGCAGTCGGCGATCAGCCGCCGCAGGTCGTCGTCGAGCCCGGCGTCGAGCCGCAGGGGTGCGGTACCGCGGGCGTAGGTCTGGGCGGCGAGGGAGCGGGCCCGGGCCGTGGCGCCCGGGAAGGGGTGCAGGCCGCCGGTGAGGACCTGGTGGGCGAGGACGCCGAAGGCCCAGATGTCGGCGGTGGGCCGGACGACGGCGCCCTGGGTGCCGGTGCGCTGGGACCACCACTCGGGCGGCAGGTGGTCGAGGGTGCCGAGCGGCGGCAGATGGGCGTGGGTGCCGTCGAGTTCGGTGGTCAGGCCGAAGTCCGCGAGCCACACCTGCCCGTCCGGGCCGAGCAGGACGTTGGCGGGTTTGAGGTCGCCGTGCACCCACCCGGCGGCGTGCATGTGGGCGAGGCCGGCGGCGACTCCGCGCAGGACGCGGTCCGCCCCGTCGATCGGCCCGCCCGTGACGGCCGCGTCGAGGACGTCCTTGAGGCTGGCCTCGGCCCGGTCCATCACCAGCGCGATCGCCCCGTCCAGGGCGGGCAGCTCCGGTGCCTCGACGGTGCACACGGCGTGCGTGCGGACGAGGTGCGGGTGGTCGGCCTCGGCACTGAACCGGACCTCGCGCGCCACGAGTTCGCCGAGCGCGGCACGCTGCCCGGGGCCGAGGGCGCCGGTCGGCAGCACCTTCACCGCGGCGGGCCTGCCGTCGGCGACCGCCCGGGCCTCGTGGACGGTTCCCCAGCCGCCCGAGCCGATGACCGCGCCCACTTCCCAGTCCTCGATCCGGAAGCCCTCCGGGAGGCGGGGCCGGGGCATCTCCAGGTCGTCCTCGTGGACGCCGGGTCTGGACGTCATGCTCCGGCCTCCTGCGGGGCGAGGCGGCCGGCGCCGCGGCGCGGCAGCAGGCCGAGGTGTTCTTCGCGCACCAGGCCGAAGCGCAGGGCGACGGAGGCGAGCCGGGCGCGTTTGGCGCCGGCCCCGGTGGCCGTCTCCTCACCGAGGTCCAAGCGCAGTTTGGCGAAGGCGAGGTAGTCGATGTGGTAGTTGACGGCGGAGCGGGTGAGGTCGCGGCAGGACTCCAGTGGGCGCAGCCGTTCCACGATCTGCCCGACCCCGGGCAGCGCCGTGTCGGAGGGGTCGCGCAGCCGCGGTTCGCACAGGGCCACCAGGACCAGGAAGTACTTCGACGTGGGGTCGAGGGCGAAGGGGTGGACGGTCTGTTCCCCGCCGCCCGGTGCGGACTGCTCGCCGAGGTAGGCGTGCTGGGGCGCGAACACCTTGAAGCCGGCGGTGCCGGACAGGGCGGGGAGCACCACGCGGGAGAACTCGAAGGGCACGGGCGCGCCGAGCCGCCCGGGGGCGACGGTGAGGTACTCGCCGGCCCCCTCCAGGTTCTCCACCACGTACGACACGCTGCGGCTGAAGTTGGACAGCCGCCAGTAGTCCCCGGCCGCTTCCAGTTGCCCGGCGCGGCGGGAGATCCCGGGGTCGGTCAGGACGATGCGCACCCCTGTCCCACCGCGGCCGAAGTCCGCGACGTCCCCCGGCCCCAGGTGGATCAGTTCGGGACTGCCGGGCTCGTCCGCGTCCCACTGCGACGGGCCGGGCAACTGCACGATGATGGTTTCCACGCGGACTCCCCCGCTGATGACGCCCCCGATTTGGTCGCGAGGATTGTACGGTCGGATTCCGCTTGCCGCGGAGCCGGTCGGGCCGTGTCAGCGGGCGTTTTCCGGACGCCGTGCGATGAACACGTACTCCCGGCCGGGACGGTCGGGTGCGTCGCGCACATCGTCCACCGTGTAGCCTTGGTCGACGAGTTCGGCCTCGGTCTCCTCGCGCTCGCGGAAGCGCAGCGTCGAGTCGGAGGTCAGCACCTGGCCGTCCGCGGTGAACACGTAGGTCCACCGGAACGTCACCAGCGGCCCGCTCACGTCGAGCAGATCGGCCCAGGACTCGACACCGCCGGCGCCGGGGACGTCCGTCACGGTGTACGTGTCCTCGCGGGTCCACCGCTCCCAGGCGCGGCGGGCCGGCACCCGGGTCTCGAACACCAGGCGGCCGCCGGGCCGCAGCGCCTCGCGGGCCCCGCCCAGGGTGCGGCGCCAGTCCTCGGGGTCGACGATCGCCTGGGCGACGTTGCCCGTCATCGTCGCGAGGTCGGCGGCGAGCGGCGGGAGCGCCGTGGCGTCGCCGTGGATCCACCGCACCCGCTCGGCGCCCGGCTTGCCGCGTGCCACGTCCAGGGACGCCCGGGCCGGATCGACCCCGACGACCTGGACGCCGCGTTCGGCGAGGAGCAGCGCGAAGACGCCTGTTCCGCAGCCGATGTCGAGCACCCGGCGCGCCCCGAACTCCTCGGCCATCCGCAGATAGGGGCCGAGATCGCCGCGGTCGGGGTCGAGCGGGTCGTAGACCGCGGCGAGCCGCGGATGCCGGAAGCACTCGTCAGCCATGCGCCCGACGCTACGGAGGGCGGGTGCGGGCGGCCACCGGTTTTCGGCTCAGCCGAGGCAGATGACGAGGAGGCAGAGTTCCTTCGACTGCGGGTCGGAGTCAGAGCTCGCGGGCGGCTGGGTGCTCGTCGTGGGCGGGGGTGTCGCCGGGGCCGCGGGCTGCTGCGTGTCCGGCTGGGTCTCGGCGGCCGGCGGTGTCGTCGGCTCGGTGGCCTTCGAGGCGGACGAGCCGGCGGTGCCGGTGACCGTGTCGGTGGTGCTCGGGGCGGTGCTCCGCCGCTGCGGGGTCGTCAGCGGCAGCTCGCGCGGTGTGGCGGCCGCGTCCGTGCGCGTGTCCGTCGGTGTGGTGCGGGGGTCGGCCGTGCGGGTCTGCTGGTGGCGCGAGGCGCGGCCGGAGTGCGGTGGCGTGGTGGGCGAGGAGCGCGGGGTGTCGTACTGCTCGGACGTCGGCTCCGTGAACGTCGGGGCCTCTCCCTTGGTGCCGCCCATGGTCGTGTCCTCCGGCGCGGTGGCCGCGCGGACGCCGGGCGTCGCGTTCCCGTTCAGCGCGGCGACGGTCAGGCCGCCTCCGACGAGCGCGACGGCGGTGGCCACCACGGCCCGGCGCTGGTTCTTCTTCCAGCGGGCCATCTGACGGCGGCGCGCCGCACGTCCCTGGGGCCGTTCCTCGTAGTCCGCGGCGGTGCCGGTGCCCGGGGAGTCGTAGGCGTCGGGCGATCCGGCGCCATGGGTCTCCGGCGTGCCGGTACGGGTCGTCTCGTCCCACACGGTGCCGTCGTGCCACGTGCCGGTGGCGGCCGGGTGGTCCCATGCGGCCGGTGCGGCGTGGGCCGCGGCGGTCGCGAGGGCCGGGCCGGTACCGCCGTCGGCGGCGGAGGGGTCGATGTCCGGGGCGTAGGCGCCGCACCCCGGGCAGACCAAGGCGCCGTTGAGGTGCCGACGGCACGAGGAGCAGTAGTCCATGTGTGGTCTTCCCGATCTGGCTGTGCCGGCGGCTCGCCGGCCGCGGCCTGGTCACGTTCGCACGTGGGATCGAGCCGTAACGCTAACGAGACTTTGGAGGGGCGGTGTGCAGCCTGTGTGTCACCCCTGCGCAGATCCTCTGGATCTCACGTGAGCCATGGGTGACTCGATGAGTAAAGGCGGCGGAGCCTGGGCACGCTCGGGCACCACCCCGGACACGGGCGGCTCCTCCGCCCGATGCGGGCTCCGGCTCCCCCCTGTCAACTCGCCTGATTTTCACGGGAATCGACGCACAACCCTTTGGGTGCGCCGCGGGTCACACCTTGTAGGAGCAACCACCTCGAAGAGTTGCAAGGGGGAAATATGAGATTCGCCCGTTCCGTCCTGGCCGCGTCCGCCGTGGCGGCGCTGTCGGTGGGGACCATGACCGCTCTGGCGTCGCCGGCCTCCGCGGCGCCCAACACCACGCCGCAGAAGGTCTGCGGCAGCGGCTACAAGACGGTCAATTCCGCGAACGTCGGCTCACTGGGGACCGTTTACCTGACCTACAACGCCTCCAACGGCCAGAACTGCGTCGCGACCATCCGCAACAACCCGGGCACGGCGGTCAACATGTCCGCCTGGATCTACGTCCCGGACACCGATGAGAGCCACTACGACGAGGGCCTCTTCACGTCGTACGCCGGACCGACCTACGTCTACGGCAAGGGCCACTGCGTGGACTGGGGCGGCAGCATCGCCAACACGTACGTCCAGGTGTACGGCTCCAACTGCGGCTCCCTGAAGGAGCACCGGGTCACCTTCACCCGCTGACCCCCCTCCAGCCGGGCCACCACACTCCCCCGCCGCGCTCTCGCGGGGGCCGTGGTGGCCCGGTCTCCGTCGTGGGCCGCCCGGCGGAGCGCGTCGGTCCGGCATCCGCGGTGACGGCCGCGGGAAACCGAGCAGGGGCATCGATGTCAGTGCCGGGCCCTACCTTTGCCGTGTGACTTCTCAAGAGCTGCGTGAGCGACTGGCCCGTTTCCGCGACGAAGCGGTCCAACTGGACATCCCGGCCGACGAGGTCGACCGGTGGATCGACATGGTGCGGCCCTGCGCGGTCCTGTCGACGCGCGACGACGGCCCGGTCGCCGCCCGGTTCGGCGGCCCCGTGCTGCTGCCGGCCGGTACCCCGCACCCTCCCTTCCCCCACGTCGCCTCCATCGACCTCGCGGCGCTTGCGCAGGCCTCGACCGACCTGCCCCTGCCGGGCGACGGCCGCCTGCTCCTCTTCTCCTGGCCACGCGACAGAGGTGACCTCACCAACCACGGCGCCGTCGTGCATGTCCCCGTCGGGGCGCCGACGGAGGAACACGACCCGTACGCCTGGGACCCGAGCGGCATCCCCGAGGAGCGGGAGGTGGCCGATGCCTTCCCGCGGGGCGAGCTGCGGGCGCGGACCGAGCCGTCGCTGCCGTACCACTACGAGGTCGAACTGCCCGACGGCGACCTGGAGCCGCTACCCGGCTTCCCCCACGCCGAGGAACTGGCCGAGGAGTGGGAGACGGCGTGCCGCTACCTCGACCTCCGGGGCCCTTTGCAGATAGGCGGGTACGCCGACGAGGAGATGGTCCATCTCGATCCGCTGGCGGACCTGGTGCGCTGCGCGGTCGAGCAGGCGTCGACGGGCGGCTGGGGCGGTGGGGAACCGGTGTCCGAGAACGTCGAGGACTGGGTGCTGCTCGCGAGCTGGAGCCCCGACCTCGGTGATGTGGCGGCCGGATCCAGTGTCCACTGGGCGATCCAGCGCAAGGACCTGGAGGCCGGACGCTTCGACCGGACGTTCACCGACGTGTACTGGAACCCCTGAGCCGGCGTCACTGATCGGTCGTCGCGACCAGCCCGGCCACCAACTGACGCGCGTACGCGGTGTCGAGCCCCTCAGGGCGGAAGAGGATGCGGTACATCATGGGGGCGACGACGCGGTCGAGGACCGTCTCGACGTCGGGTGCGGTCTCCGCGCGGCCGGCCGCTCGGTCGAGGATGACCTCGATCTGCTCGGCCGCGTACGCCGAGCACTGGCCGGCATTGCTGCCGTCCGGGTCGCCGAGCAGGGCGTCGCGGACGTAGGCGCGGCCGGTGGGGGCGGACATCTCCTCGAGGAACTGCTCCGCCCAGGCCTCGAGATCGGACCTCAGGCTCCCCTGGTCCCGCGGCGCCGACTCGGGCCGCAGGCGCTCGACCGCCACGTCCGACAGGAGCTCCTGCAAGTCGCCCCAGCGGCGGTAGATGGTGGACGGGGTGACTCCGGCACGGGTGGCGACCAGAGGGACGGTCAGCGCTTCCCGGCCCACCTCCGCCTCGAGTTCGCGCACGGCGGCGTGCACCGACGCCTGCACCCTGGCGCTGCGGCCACCGGGACGCACCATTGTCTTGCGGCTCATGGAGCCAGCTTAAAGCGAATATGTCGCTTCAAGTGCCCGCCCCCGGCCCCGGTCGGCGCGGCCGGGGGCCGCACAGCCGGTTCGTCACACGGCCGCCGGCCGGCGTGCGGGCCGGGTCTTCTCGTAGGCATGGCCGACCCGCAGCAGCACCGGCTCGCCGAAGGGGCGGCCCAGCAGCTGCATGCCGATGGGCAGGCCTGCCGTGTCGTGGCCGACCGGGACGGACAGCGAGGGCACCCCGGTGATGTTGGCGGGGGCCGAGAGGCGCACATAGGCGTCCGCGACTCCCTCGACGGTGCCGTCCGGCCAGGTGATCGTCTCGTCGCCGGCCTTCACCGCCGTGGCCGGGACCGTCGGGGCGGCGATCACGTCGACCTCTTCCAGCAGGCGCCCCCAGGCCCGCTGCATGAGCGTGCGCGAGCGCTGGGCACGCAGATAATCCCCGGCCGGCATCAGCGCGCCGGCTTCGAGAAGGACACGCACGTCGGCCTGGTACAGCTCGGGGACGGTGCGCAGGGTGTGCTCGTGGTAGGCGGTGGCCTCCGGCACCATCAGGCCCCACTGGGTGGCCTGGATGTAGCGCGTCATGGGGATCTCGACCTCGACGAGCCGCGCGCCGAGGCTCTCCAGCTCGGCTGTGGCGCGCCGGACGGCGGACTCCACCTCCGGGGCGACGTGGTCGAAGTAGTAGGTGCGCGGCACGCCGATGCGCAGTCCCGTCAGTTCCGTTGCGTCGCCCGGCCGGTAGGCCGGGCCGGAGGCGGCCACGGAGGCGGGGTCGCGGGGGTCGTGGCCGGCCAGGGCGGTCAGGACCAGGGCCGCGTCCTCGACGGTGCGGGTGATCGGGCCGACGTGGTCCAGCGACCAGGACAGTGACGTGACGCCGTGGCGGGAGACGAGGCCGTAGGTCGGCTTGAGACCCACGACACCGTTGAGCGCGGACGGCACCCGGATCGATCCGCCGGTGTCGGTGCCCAGCGCGAAGGTCGCGGCGCCCGCGGCGACGGCGACGGCGGACCCGCCGCTGGAGCCGCCGGCGACCCGGTCCCGGTTCCAGGCGTTGGCGGTCTGCGGGGTGGTCAGACCGTAGGCGAATTCATGGGTGTGCGTCTTTCCGACCAGGACCGAGCCGGCCGCGGACAGACGGGCGGCGACCGTGCTGTCGCTCTGCGCACGGTGGTCCGCACGGACCCGGGAGCTGGCCGTGGTGGCCTCGCCGGCGACATCGATCAGGTCCTTCAGCGCCATCGGGATGCCGTGCAGCGGGCCGTGCAGGCGGCCGGCCGCGACATCGCGCTCGGCCTCGCGTGCCGCCCGGCGGGCCTGCTCCGCGGTGACGGTGACATAGGCCTCCAGACGCGGATCGACCTTCTCGACGCGGTCGAGGACCGAGTCCACCAGCTCGACGGGGGACAGCGTCCGTGCCCGGATCGCGTCGGCGGCTCGGGCGAGGGACAGTTCATACGGCCGCATGGTTCTGCTCCTCTCCGGCGCGGTAGGCGGCGGCAGGCGGGGTGTCTGTGAAGTCCAGCTCCCGCAGGACCGCGACGACGGAGTGGATGTGGTCGGCCGTGGCGGCCACCGCGGCGTGCCGGCCGGCCGGCATCGGGATTCCGGCACGGTCGGCCCAGCGGGCCGCCTCCTGTGGCGTGAGTCCGGCAGCGGACATGAAGGTTCTCCCCTGATCGGGCGGGGGCGACGGAGCACCCCGGCGTCAAAAGCTAAGTTTTTGCTTTAACCGACACTAGGACCCTACGATGCCTTAAAGCAAACTGTTTGCTTTTACAGGCCACCGGGCCGTCAGGTCCGCCACGCCCCTGAGCCCGCGCCTTGGCCGACCACCGCCGAAGAAGGAAGGAGCCGACAGACCATGAACACTCCACCGGCCGTCGAGACCACAGCCACCCCCTCCTGGACCGTGGGCGCTGTCACCGTCCACCGCATCGACGAGGTCCGTCTGCCGCCCGCGACCGGACGCTGGCTGCTGCCGGACGCCACCACGGACCTGGTCGGCCGGCAGGACTGGCTGCACCCCGACTTCGCCGGCCACGACGGCGTCCTGCACCTCGACAGCCACAGCTTCGCCCTCACCGTCGGCGGGCTGCGCATCCTCGTCGACACCGGCATCGGCAACGGCAAGGAGCGGGCGAATCCCGCGTGGCACGACCTGCGGACCGACTTCCTCGAGCGCCTGACCGCCGCCGGCTTCCCCCCGGACTCCGTCGACCTGGTGATCCTCACCCACCTGCATGCCGACCACGTCGGCTGGAACACGCGGAAGGTGAACGGCGAGTGGGTCCCCGCCTTCCCCCACGCTCGCTACCTCACCTCCCGCGTCGAGCGGCAGTTCTGGGCCACGTACGACATGGAGGAGGCGCGCGGGCAGATGTTCCGCGACTCCGTGATCCCGGTCGAGGAGGCGGGGCTGCTCGACCTCGTCGACATCCCGGCCGAGGGGGCCGAGGTCGCCCCGGGCCTGCGCCTGCTGCCCACGCCCGGTCACACCCCCGGCCATATCGCCGTCGAGCTGACCAGCGAGGGCGAGACGGCGCTGATCACCGGCGACTGCATCCATCACCCGGTCCAGCTCGCCCATCCGGCCATCGGCGCGTGCGTCGACATCGACCCGGAGCAGTCCGAGGCCTCGCGTCGCAAGCTGCTCGCTTCCCTCGCCGACACGGACACCCTGGTCCTCGGCACCCACTTCGCGCCGCCCACCGCCGGCCGTGTGATCACCCACGAGAGCGCCTACCGGCTCACGCCCGTCCCCGCCGCCCCGCGGACCGTCGCGCAGTGACCCGGTGGCCGGTCCGGCCCGTACTCTTCCCACTTTTCCTATCGAATTACTAGGGAAGCCTTGACGGCGTCCGACGGGGGTGCCCAGGATGATGTACATGCCAGGGACATCTCCGTGACCGCGGCACTCCCTCCCTGCCACCGACCTTGAGGAGCCCACGCCATGGGCGTTGCCACCGCGCCGTCCGGCCCCACCGCGGAATCCGGCCTGCCCGGGGCCGGCCGTGCGCACTGGCTGCGCGTGGCCCGCGAGGCGGCGGACGACCTGGCCACGGACGCGGTGACCAGGGAGCGGGCGGGCAAGGCCCCCTTCGACGAGGTGTCCCGGCTGCGCGAGGCGGGACTGCTGACGCTGCTGACACCGGCCGAGTCGGGGGGCGGCGGCTCGGACTGGGCCACGGCCTACGCCGTCGTACGGGAGCTCGGCGCGGCCGACGGCGCGATCGGTCAGCTGCTCGGCTGCCACTACTTCACGTCGTGGAGCGCCGGGCTCTTCGCGGAACCCGCCGCGGCCGCGCGGATCGAGCAGCGGTCGGCGGCCGAACAGTGGTGCTGGGGAGCCGGGTTGGCTCCTCAGGAGCCGCCGCTGACGCTCGCCAGGAAGGCCGGCGGGCGAGTGCTCGACGGCCGGCAGAGCTACGCCACCGGCGTCCTGGTCGCCGACCGCCTCGCCGTGCGGGCCGTGCGGGCCGACACCGGCGAACCCGTCGCCGTCGTCGTGGATCCCGCGCGTGACGGCGTACGGATCGATGGCGACGCCGACCCCTTCGGCCAGCGGCTCGCGGGCGGCGCGAGCGTGGAGTTCGACGCCGTGCCGGTCACCGCCGAGGACGTGCTCGGCCCCCTGCCCGTGGACGAGGACACGCTGTCGCCGCCGGCCGCTCTCGCCGCCCCGGTCGGGCGGCTCGTCTCCGTGCAGCTCCTCCTCGGCATGGCCGAGGGAGTGCTCGCCGAGGCCCGCGAGTACAGCAGGGCGGGCCACACCCCGTGGCACCCCGCGTGGCCGGTCGGCACGCCCCACGACCCCCAGGTGATGACCGCCTACGGGGAACTCACCGTCCTCACCCGCTCCGCGGCCGCACTCGCCGATCAGGCGCTGGCGGCCGTGCAGGACGGACTCGACCGCGGCGAGGACCTCGCCCACGACACGTACGCGGAGATCTCCGTCCTCGTCGCCATGGCCGAAGCCGCCGCCTCCAGGGCCGCGCAGGAGTGCACCACGCGCGCCCTCGACGTCGTCGGCACCCGCTGCACCTCCGCGCGGCTGGGCTTCGACCGCTTCTGGCGCAACGCCCGGACCCACACCCTCTACGAACCCGTCGCCCCCCGGCTCCGCGAGGTCGGCGACTACTACCTCAACGGCGCCCACCCGCCCTTCGGCCTGCCCGCCTGAGCCGGCGTGCCCGCACCGGCGGCGGGGGGCGCCGGGGCCCTACGCGATAATGGACGCATGCGGATCTCAGCCAGGGCGGACTACGCGGTACGTGCCGCGCTGCAGCTCGCCGCGTCCCGGGACGACCTGCCACTGAAGGCCGAGGCCATCGCCGACGCCCAGGACATCCCGCACAAGTTCCTGGAGAGCATCCTCAACGACATGCGCCGGGGCGGTCTCATCCTCAGCCAGCGCGGCGGCAACGGCGGCTACCGGCTGGCCAAGCCCGCGGAGTCCATCAGCATCGCCGACGTCATCCGCGTCGTGGACGGGCCGCTGGTGTCGGTCCGCGGGGTCCGCCCGCCGGACCTGTCGTACACCGGCCCCGCCCAGTCGCTGCTCCCGCTGTGGATCGCGCTGCGGTCCAACGTGCGCGAGATCCTGGAGGGCGTGTCCCTCGCCGATGTCGCGTCGGCCCAACTCCCCGCGGAGGTCTCGGCGTTGACCGACGCGCCGGGGGCCTGGACCAACCCCTGACGCGCCGGGATGCCGACACACGTCCCACCTGACGAGATCATCTCGTCCACTATGTGAAAGCCCTCTTGGGGCCGGCGCGCCCTTCTGTCACGATCCCTATCAGCCAGGTAGGAAAACTAGGGAACCAGGAGGTGGCCATGGCAACGCACCACCGCGCGGGCCGGTCGTTCCTCCTGCTGACCTCGCGCCGCCACATCGACCTCGGCCGGACGTCCAGCGCCATCTGTCGACGCGCCTGAGACCGCCCGCCGAGTCCCGCGCCGAGGCCGCCCGCCGAGTCCCGAACTGAGACCGCCCGCCGAGTCCCGCGCTCCGGGCGGCGGCACCTGCCGCGCCTCCTCCTCCCCCCACACCGCACACCTCCGCTCCCGAACCCCGCGGCGGCGTTCCCGCCGCCGGGTGCCGGCGAGCGGAGCAACGGCGCGTGCCCGCGGGCCTCACGCCCGCACGCGCCGCTCCTCACCGATCCACCGTCTCCCCGAGAGGACACCTCCGTGTCTGCCGCCAGACCGCTCACCGCCCTGCGCACCCTCGCCGTCACCGCCGCGCTCCCGCTGCTGCTCACCGCCTGCGGATACGGCTCCCAGTCCACCGACGACGGCAAGCAGAGCCAGGTCGCGGCGGGCGCGAAGAAGCTCTCCGCCGACGAGGTGAAGATCGGCTACTTCCCCAACCTCACCCACGCCACCGCGCTCGTCGGCGTCCAGGAGGGCCTCCTGCAGAAGGAGCTCGGCGGCACGACGATCAAGCCCTCGACGTTCAACGCCGGGCCCTCCGAGATCGAGGCGCTGAACGCCGGCTCCATCGACATCGGCTGGATCGGTCCCTCCCCCGCCATCAACGGCTACACCAAGTCGAACGGCAGGAACCTGCGCATCATCGGCGGTTCCACCTCGGGCGGCGTGAAGCTCGTCGTCAACCCGGACCGGATCAAGTCCCTCCAGGACGTCAAGGGCAAGAAGATCGCCACGCCGCAGCACGGCAACACCCAGGACGTCGCGTTCCTCAACTGGGTGAAGGACCAGGGGTGGAAGGTCGACGCCGCGAGCGGCCGGGGCGACGTCTCCGTCGTCCGCACGGACAACAAGGTCACCCCGGACGCCTACAAGTCCGGCTCCATCGACGGCGCGTGGGTGCCCGAGCCGACCGCGTCGAAGCTGGTCTCCGAGGGCGGCAAGGTGCTGCTCGACGAGTCGACGCTGTGGCCCGACAAGAAGTTCGTGATCACGAACATCATCGTGCGGCAGGAGTTCCTGAAGCAGCATCCGGACGTGGTCGAGGCCGTGCTGCGCGGTTCGGTGCGGACCAACGCGTGGATCAACGCCCACCCCGACCGGGCGAAGGCCTCCGCGAACAAGGCCCTGGAGACCCTGTCCGGGAAGGCGCTGCCCGCCGACGTCCTGGACCCGGCCTGGAAGTCCATCACCTTCCTCGACGACCCGCTCGCCTCCACCCTCCGCACCGAGGCGGACCACGCGGTCAAGGCCGGGCTGCTGGAGAAGCCCGACCTGAAGGGCATCTACGATCTCGCACCGCTCAACAAGGTGCTCAGGGCCGAGGGCAAGGAGGAGGTCGACGACGCCGGTCTCGGCACCGAGTGACGACGCGCCCGGCCCGGCCTTGAGCCGGGCCGGTCCGGTCCGGTGCAACCGCAGAGGCACCGGCACCGTTCGGTAATGTGTTCGCCCGGAGAGGGCCCGAACGACCGCTGCCGGCGGCAACGGCAGCCGCAGCCGTCGACGACGTCCCCTGACCCCGGACATCGGCACGGTCTCCGGCCCCGATCCACAGGACGGAACACGAGACGGACGGGGGAACGCCGATGACGACCGGTCACGCGTTACCGGGAACCGGCGGCCGGCCGCCGGAGGACGACACGGTCATCGCCGTACACGACCTGCGGATGCGCTACCGCAGCCAGGACGTGCTGAAGGGAGTCGGCTTCACCGCCCGCCGGGGCGAGGTCCTGGTGCTGCTCGGCCCGAACGGCGCCGGCAAGACGACCACGATCGAGATCCTGGAAGGCTTCCGGATGCGCTCCGACGGCGACGTGAGCGTCCTCGGCACGGATCCGGCTCGCGGGGACGAGCGGTGGCGTGCGCGCCTGGGCGTCGTGCTGCAGTCCTGGCGGGATCACGGCAAGTGGCGGGTACGGGAGTTGCTGGCCCATCTCGGCTCCTACTACGTGCCGTACTCCACCGGCCTCATACGGCGCCCGTGGGACGTCGACGAACTCCTCGCCGCAGTGGGGCTGACCGAGCAGGCGGACAAGCGGATCGGGACCCTGTCCGGCGGCCAGCGCAGGCGCTTCGACGTGGCCGTCGGCATCGTGGGCAGGCCCGAGCTGCTGTTCCTGGACGAGCCGACGGCCGGCCTGGACCCGGAGGCGCGGAACGAGTTCCACGGCCTGGTCCGCGGACTCGCCGACGAGAACACCACCGTCCTGATGACCACGCACGACCTCGCCGAGGCGGAGCGGCTCGCCCACCGGATCCTCATCCTGGCCGGGGGCCGGATCGTGGCCGACGGGCCGGCCGAGGAACTGTCCCGGCGGGCGTCGGCCGAGGCCACCGTGCGCTGGACGCGGGACGGGCGGCGCTACGAGGAGTCGACGGCCGAGCCCACCCGGTTCGTCCGACGGCTGTTCGAGGAGCACGGCGAGGCGATCGGCGGGCTGGAGGTGCGCCGGGCGAGCCTGGAGGACACCTATCTGACCATGGTGCGGGAGCTGGAGACGGGAAGCGTTCCCGAGGAGCGGGCGGCGCAGGCTTTCGAGGGGGGAGCGCGATGAGTCCGGTGTGGTACGCGGCCGGAGCAGGGGTGCGGCGCGGCTGGACGGAACTCCGGCACACCTTCACCACCGGCCAGGACGTGTTCGGTTACGTGCTCTGGACGGTCCTGCTCCTCGTTCCGCTGTTCCTGGCCGGGGACGACCGGCTGAAGGGCACCGACATCTCGACCGGCGCGTTCCTGCTGCCGAGCATGCTGGGCATGACGCTGGCGTTCACCGGGATGATGACCACGGCGCAACTGCTCGCGACCGAGCGGGAGGACGGCACGCTGCTGCGGGCCAAAGCCGTGCCCCACGGCATGGTCGGCCACCTCGTCGGGAAGATCGTCATGGTGTCGGGTACGGCCGTGGCCTCCATGGCACTCCCCTTCGCCTTCGGTGTGTTCCTCGTGGACGGGGTCGCCCGGCAGGGCGGCGGAGCCTTGCTGACGCTGGTGTGGGCGGTCCCGCTGGGCCTGCTCGCCACCCTGCCGGTGGGCGCCGTCATCGGCTCACTCGTCGACAGCCCGCGCACGGTCGGGCTGCTGATGCTTCCGGTGATGGGACTCGTCGCGATCTCCGGGATCTACTTCCCGCTGTCGAAGCTGCCCGAGTGGCTGCAGACCGTCGGGCAGGTCTTCCCGGTGTACTGGCTCGGGCTCGCACTGCGCTCCGCGTTGCTGCCGGCCGACGCGGTCGCCGCCGAGATCGGCGCCTCTTGGCGGCACCTGGAGACGGCGGGCGTGCTGGGCGCCTGGACGGTCGCCGGGCTGCTCCTGGCACCGTCGGTCCTGCGCAGGATGGCCCGCCGCGAGTCCGGCGCGGCGATGGCGGAGCGGCACCGGAAGGCGATGCAGCGGGTCGGTTAGCAGGACGCCCACCTGGCGATCGGGCCGGTCACCGTGTGCGGGTTCCTGGTCTCCTTCGCCCTGTCCCACGCCTGACCGAAGTCCCGTACGGCCGCCGGGCCCGGCGGCCGTGCCGGGGGCGTGCCGGGGGGGCGTCAACTGCCGCCGACGGCGTCTTCCTCTCCCCCGGACCCGGGTGTCCCGTCGTCCTGTGCCGGTGACGTTGCCGGTGCCGGTGCCGGGCCCAGCAGGACCTCGATGCCCGCCCGCAGATAGCGCTCCAGCGTGGCGTCCGGCGTCGAGACGAGGGCGGGTGGGCGGATCTCCGTGCGCATCAGGCTCGTGCCGAGCATCCAGGCCGCGAGGAGTTCCGCCCGCAGGTCGGCGTCGGGGCCGTCGAGGCGGGCGGCCAGGCGACGGGAGAAGATCTCCGTGAAGTCCGCCCGCAACCGTGCCACCGCCTCGTCCCGGCCGGAGGACCGCAGCACGGAGAGCACCGGATGCGGGAAGTCACCCTCGTTCGGCGGCCCCATGAGCAGCGCGCAGAACCAGTCGGGTATCGCCTCGACCGGCTCGTCCAACAGCGGCTCGAATATCCTGCCGGCCCCGGACACGTCGTTGAACAGCGCTTCTTTCGAGCCGAAGTAGCGGTAGACGAGGGCCGCGTCCACCCCCACGTCGCCCGCGATGTCGCGCACGCTGGTGCCCTCGTAGCCGTACTTGCCGAAGCGGAAGGCCGCGGCGGCCCGCAGCGCCGTACGCGTCGCCGAGGCCGAGCGTTTGTGGGCGGGCCGGCGGGCCGCCGCCTCTGCCGCCTCGCCGTTGTGTACTCCGGTCACGTGCCGCACCTCCTGGTCCACGGCCCTTCGGCCGTCCGCCCATGTTCCAGTCTGCGGCGACTGTCTCAAAGTCACCGACCGTTGTCATCAAACGTTGACTTGTCTTCTCGGCGCATGCGATACCTGACTCCGGTCAACGCTTGATGACTTGAGTCCTCGCTGTGCCTCGCTGTGCCCGGGCCGTACGACGGAGTCGGCCCTTCCAGGTCCGCCCGCACGTCGTGGCCGAGCGCGCTCCCGCGCGCCCTTCGGCCGTCGCACACGGGCATCCCCCCACCGACCGGAAAAGGTGATCTTCTGTGCCTGCTCGACGCGTCGCCGTGATCGGCACCGGCTACGTCGGACTGACAACCGGCGCCTGTCTGGCCTCCCTCGGGCACTCCGTGGTGTGCGCGGACGCCGACCCGCACAAGGTCGAGCGCCTGCGCGAGGCCCGGGTGGACATCCTCGAGCCCGGCCTGCCCGAAACCGTCCGGGACGCCCTGGACGCGGCCCTGCTCGACTTCACCGGCGACACCGCGGCCGCCGTCGCCGAGACCGAGGTCGTGTTCCTGTGCCTGCCCACGCCCATGGGGGCGGGCGGCGCTGCCGATCTCGCCGCCGTGGAGGCCGTCGCCGCGCAGATCCGCGAGGTGCTGCCACCCGGCTGTGTCGTCGTCAACAAGTCGACCGTGCCGGTCGGGACGAGCGAGCGCGTCGCCGCGCTGCTCGGCCGGGACGACGTGGCCGTGGTGAGCAACCCGGAGTTCCTGCGCGAGGGCCGCGCCGTGCAGGACTTCCTGCACCCCGACCGGATCGTCATCGGCGCCGCCGACCGGGAGGCCGCCCGGCGCGTCGCCGACCTGTACGCCGGGCTGGACGCCCCGCTGGTGCTCACCGACCCGGCGAGCGCCGAACTGACCAAGTACGCGGCGAACTTCTTCCTCGCGATGAAGCTGTCCTTCGCCAACAACCTGGCCACCGTCTGCGAGCGCTTCGGCGCCGACATCGACGACGTCACCGAGGGCATCGGCCGGGACCCGCGCATCGGCTCCGCGTTCCTGCGGCCCGGTCCCGGCTGGGGCGGCTCCTGTCTGCCCAAGGACACCCACGCCCTGCTGACCTTGTGCGAACTGGCCGGGGTCGACTTCCCCCTGCTGCGCGCCACCATCGAGACCAACGTCAGCCACCAGCGGCAGCTCGTCGACCGGGTCGCCGCCTCGTGCGGAAGCGGCGCGGACGGATCGCTGCGCAGCGTACGACTCGCCCTGTACGGCCTGACCTTCAAGGCCGGCACCTCCGATCTGCGCGACTCCCCCGCGCTCTCCGTCGCCCGGCTGCTGCGCGAGCGCGGGGCCGAACTCACGGCGTACGACCCGGCGTTGCGCGAGGAGCGGCCCGACCTGAGCGATCTGCTCGACCTCGTCGACGACCCGGTGCGGGCGGCGGAGGGGGCGGCGGCCTGTCTGGTCCTCACCGAGTGGCCGGAGCTGCGCGACCTCGACTGGGCGGCGATCGCCGCGCGCATGTCCGGCCGGGAGGTCCACGACTTCCGCAACCTGCTGGACGCGGACCGGCTGGCGCGGGCCGGGCTGAGCCGGCACGGCATCGGGCACGCGGAGAGCCCGGCGCGTGTGGCGTGACACCGGCCCACGTGGCGTGACACCGGCACGCGTGGCGTGACACCGGTGCGGGTCCCCGATCACCCCTCCCCCGAAGAAGATTCCAAGAGAGAGGCCCATCCCATGCGGGTTCTGTGCACCACGCTCGGCAGTCCCTCCCACGGGCGTGCCCAACTGCCCCTGCTGCGCGCCCTGGCCGGGGCCGGGCACCAGGTGCTGGTGGTCACCACCGAAGCGCTCGTCCCCGTCTTCCGGGACGACGACGTACAAGTGAGGGCCGCTTTACCGGAGTTCGACCCGCTCGCCGCGGTGGGGCCGTACCTCGCCGAGCTCCGGGGCACGGCCGATCTGACGGAGCCGACGGACGTGCTGGCCCGGCTGCTGATGCGCCACGTGGCCGGGCCCGGAGTCAAGCCGCACCTGGACATCCTGCTGCCCATCGCCCGGGACTTCCGGCCCGACGTGGTCCTGCGGGACGGCATGGACATGGGCGCGGTGCTCACCGCCGAACTGCTCGGCGTGCCGCAGTTGCCGACGCCGTCCGGGTTCAGCAACATCCTGGACCCCGCCGAGGTGCTGCCGCAGCTGAACGAGCGGCGCGCGGAGCTGGGGCTGCCCGTGGTGGACGACCCGCTGTCGGTCGCCCCGCACGGCCGCGTCGACTACGTGCCGCCCCCCTTCTCCTTCGCCCGTCACCTGCCCGAGGCGTGGTCCTACCGGCAGACGGTGGACGTCGAGCGCGGCCGGGCGCTGCCGGAGTGGGCCGCCGGACTGCCCACGGACCGGCCGCTGGTGTACGCCGCGATCGGCACCGCCCTGCCGAAGATCCGTGAGCGCACGGCGGACGACGAAACGTCCCTGCCCGTGAAGCTGCCGGACCCCACCGAGAGCCTGCGCGCCATCGTGGGGGCGGCGGCCGAGCTGGACGACTGCACGGTGATCGTGTCGACCTCCGGTGTACCGGTGGACACCGATGGACTGCCCGGGCACGTGCGGGTCACCGAGCGGGTGCCGCAGCCGCTGCTGCTGGAGTCGGTCGACCTGTTCGTCACCCACGGCGGCTTCAACAGCATCCGGGAGGCCATGCGCACCGGCACGCCGCTGGCGGTCCTGCCGCACTTCGGGGACCAGCCCGCCAACGCGGAGCGCGTGGAGGAGCTGGGCCTGGGCCGGCACATCACGAACCGCAGCGCGAGCGGCATCGCCGACGTGTGCCGCAAACTCCTCGCCGATCCCGAGCCCCGGGCGCGGGCCCGGTCGGCCCAGCTGGCGATGCTGACCCTGCCGGAGATAGGGCAGGCGGTCGGCGACCTGGCCGGCCTCGCCGGCTAGCCGCCTCGCCGCGGGCGCGGAGCGTACCGGGGTTCCCGGGCGGTCCGCGCCCGCGTGCCGTACCCGCCCCCACCCCGAGGACGACACGTGACCTTCTCCGACACCCAAGAACAGGGCGCGGCCGGGGACATGCCCCCGCGGCTCAGTCACCGGCAGATCACCACCGTCATGTCCGGGCTGGTGCTCGGCATGTTCCTGGGCGCGCTGGACCAGACGGTGGTCTCGTCGGCGCTGCGGACCATCGCCGACGACCTGCACGGGCTGACCGCCCAGGCGTGGGTGACCACCGCGTATCTCATCACCGCCACCATCGCGACGCCGCTGTACGGCAAGCTCTCCGACATCCACGGCCGCAGGCCCGTCTACCTCGCCGCGATCGCCCTGTTCACCGTCGGCTCGCTGCTGTGCGGATGCGCCACGTCGATCTACGAACTCGCGGCGTTCCGCGCCGTGCAGGGGCTCGGTGGCGGTGGGCTGATGTCGCTGGCGATGACCATCGTCGCCGACATCACCACTCCTCGCGAACGGGGCCGTTACCAGGGCTACTTCATGGCCGTGTTCGGCGGCGCCAGCATCGCCGGGCCGCTCGTGGGCGGTGCCTTCGCCGACCGGGCCGAGCTGCTGGGCATCGCCGGCTGGCGCTGGATCTTCCTGATCAACGTGCCGCTCGCCGCCGCGGCCGCGGTGGCGATCACGCGCGTGCTGCGCTTCCCGCAGCGGCGGGTGCGGCACCGGCTCGACTACGCGGGGGCGCTCGCCCTGGCCGTGGGGCTGGTGCCGCTGCTGACGGTCGCCGAGCAGGGCCGCGTCTGGGGGTGGGGCTCGCCCCGGGCCCTGGTGATGTACGCGATCGGCGTGGCGGGGCTCGCCGTGTTCGTCATGGTGGAGCGCCGTCGCGGTGACGCCGCGCTGCTGCCGCCGCGCCTGTTCCGCATCCGGGCCTTCCGGCTGGGCGTCGGACTGCACTTCGTCGTCGGCATCGGCATGTTCGGCGCCATGACGACACTGCCTCTCTACCTCCAGCTCGTGCGCGGTATGAGCCCCATCGCGGCGGGTCTGGCGACCCTGCCCACGGTCGCCGCGAACCTGGCGGTGACGTTGCTGACGGGCCGGATGGTCGCCCGGACCGGCCGGTTCAAGGTCCATCTCGTCGCCGGTGCGGGCTCGTTCACCGCCGCGATGCTCGTGTTCGCGACGCTGCGCGTGGACAGTCCGCTGTGGCACCCGGCGCTCGGCATGGTCCTGATGGGCGCGGGACTCGGTGCGTCGATGCAGACGCTCACCACGCTCGCGCAGTGCGAGGTGCCCCGTACGGACATGGGAGCGGCGACGGCGTCCGTCAACTTCTTCCGCTCCAACGGCGGTACGGTCGGCACCGCGGCGTTCCTGTCGATCCTGTTCACCACGGCGGCCGGCAGCATCGCCGAGCGGCTGGCCGAGGCGCGCCAGGACCCGGCCTTCCGCCGGCTTCTGTCCCAGCCGGACAACGCGCACGCCCTGACGGGGGTCCTGCGCCCCGGCGGCGGGGTCGACCTGGAGGATTCCGCCTTCCTGCACGCCCTCGACCCGAGCGTGGCGCTGCCGTTCCTGGAGGGCTACGTCGCCTCGATGCGTCTCGTCTTCCTCACCGGCGCCGCGGTTTCCCTGCTCGCCTTCGTGCTGGCGGCCTGGCGGGTTCCCGACCTCACGCTCTCCGACGAGTAGCGCGGCACGGTGGCAGTGGCGTCGGCACGGTGTCAGTCCGCCGTCTGTGCCGGGCCCGCCGTCACCTTCCGCAGCAGCGGCTTGCTGCCGGCGATCGCGGCGAGCATGGCCAGCGCGCCGACGGTCACGCAGATCACCAGTTGCAGGGCACCGGAGGTGTTGATGGTGGTGCCGGCCGCCTTGTTGAGCTGCGTGGCGCCGAAGACGCCCATCGCGGTGGTGCCGCCGGCCAGGACGGTCAGCGGGATGACGGTCTCGCGGATCCGGGCCCGGTCCAGCACCTGGAGCGGGGTGCCGGCCAGCCGCAGCAGGCCGTAGACCCGGCGCCGGTCGAGGACGTTCGCGGCGGCCGTGAGGCCGGCGGAGGCGGCCGCGACGAGGAAGCTCAGCACCAGGGTGGCGGTGCTGACGGTGGCGACGCGGGCGGTGATCGTGTCGTCCGGCGCGGACACGTACTCCTGCGTGATCGGGTACCTGCCCGAGCCGAGGGGCGTCAGGGCGGTGACGGCGGTGTCGGTCTTCTCCTGCCCGCCGGAGACCTGGGCGGTCACGCCGTCGACACCGCCGAGCAGGCTCAAGTAGTCGTCCTCGCTCGTGACGGCGACGGTCGCCGTGACGCCCGCCTCGCGCAGGAGCGTCCGGGCCTCGGCCGCGGTGCGCCGCGCGTCGGCGGCGTTCGCGGTGATCACCGCCACCTGGCCCTCGTGGCGCGGGCCTTCGGAACCGAGTGTGCTGACGGAGAAGAACCCGGCCACGAAGCCGGCGAGGACGAGTCCGCTGACGGTGCGCCACGCTCCGCGCGGGTCGTCACTGAGGCGGCGCGCGGCGAGCAGCGTGGCCGGGCGGTCGGCGCGGCGGCCCACGATCCGGCCGAGCCGGTCCACGACCCAGGGGCCGAGCATCCAGAACGCGCCGTAGAAGAGCGCGAGCAGACCGAGCAGTTGACGGACCGTCAACTGGCCGCCGTCGCTCGTGTTCGCCCAGATGTAGAGCAGGACCGCCACGAACAGAAGCAGGCGGATGAGGCGGGTCCGACGCGGGTCGGCCTGCTGGGCGACGCCCAGGGGTGAGGTGACCACCTGGCGGAGCATCGTCACCGCGCTGACGGTGATCAGCGCCGTGACGGCCAGCACCACCGCGGCGAGCCACGGCAGTCCCACCCACAAGCGGCCCGTGTACCAGCCGCCCACGCCGTACGGGACTTCGGCGAGCGCGGGCAGCAGGGCCGTGTAGGCGAGCGCGCCCGCCAGTGCCCCGGCCGCGCCGACCGCGGCCGCCTCGACGGCGGTCATGGCGAGGATCTGCCGGGGGGTCGCCCCGGCCAGCCGCAGTGCGGCGAGCCGCTGCTCGCGCCGGGCCGCGCCGAGCCGTCCGGCGGCCGAGGCCAGTACGACGACCGGCATGACGAGGAGTACCACTCCGAGGAGCACGGTCCCCTGGTCGGCGCCGGTGAACACGCTCGCCTCGGTGCCGGAGAAACCGGCGACGAGCGCGCGCTCCGTCAGGTTCTCGTCGTAGTAGTTCTGCTCCCCGGCGGCCTTGGAGACGGCCCTGTCGCCGGGCGCCCGTCCGACCACCGCGACGAGTTCGTCGGGTGAGGCGAGACCGGCGGCGCCGATCGTGCCGTAGGACTTCACCTCCGGGAAGCGGCCGGCGAGTTGCCCCGCGGGCAGCTCGTGCAGCAGGTCGGCGAGGGCCGGGGAGACGTACACCTGGCCCTGCTTCGGGAAGCCGCTCAGGCCGGGCGGTGCGGGGGTCTCCTGGCGGCCGGGCAGCTGTGCCAGGTTCACGACGGTGACCGGCTCGTGGCGGACGTACGTCGTGGTCGTGGCCTGGACGGCCGTGGCCTCCTTGGCGGGGACGGCGTCGGGGGTGCGCCACGTGGTGTGGTCGGCGCGGGTGCCCGCGCCGAGGGAGGCGGCGATCATCAGCAGCAGCAGGAACGAGCCGACGGCGGCGGCCCCGGCCGCGAGCAGCTGGGAGTGCAGGCCGCGGCGGCCGGAGGACCTGGCGAGGTGCCAGGTCAGGGGCAGGACGGGGGAACGCATGGGGGCTCCGCAGGGCTTTGGCTTGGGCTTGGTCTTCGGGTTGGGGTCGGATCCGGGTCGGGCGTCTCAGGCGACGGTGAACTGGCTGTGGTCGCTGATACGGCCGTCGCGGACGTGGAGGACGCGGTCGCAGTGGGCGGCGACGTCGGCGTCGTGCGTGACCATGACCAGGGCGGCCCCGGTCTCCCGGGTGGCGAAGGTCAGCAGTCGGACGACCTCCGTGCTGGTGCGCTGGTCCAGGGCTCCGGTCGGCTCGTCCGCGAAGACGACGTCCGGTTCGACGACCAGGGCACGGGCGATGGCGACCCGCTGTGCCTGTCCGCCGGAGAGCTGCCCGGGGCGGCGCTGCTCCAGCCCCTCCAGGCCGAGCGGTGCGAACCAGTGGCGGGCCCGGGTGACGGCCTCGCGGCGCGGCACGCCCTCCAGCATCAGCGGCAGGGCGATGTTCTCCTCGGCGGGCAGTTCGGGCAGCAGCTGGCCGAACTGGAAGACGAAGCCGAAGCGCTTGCGGCGCAGGGCGCTGAGCCGGTTCTCCCCCAGGTCGTCGATGCGCTCGCTCCGCAGGAGCACCTGGCCGCCGTCGGGCCGGATGATCCCGGCGAGGGTGTGCAGCAGGGTCGACTTGCCGGACCCCGACGGGCCCATGATCGCCAGCGAGTCGCGCTCGCGGACCTCCACGTCGACGCCGGCCAGAGCGGTGGTGGAGCCGTATTTCTTGACGAGGCCGTGTCCGGCCAGGACGGTGCTCATGGTGTGGGGTGGCTCCTTCTCAGCGCTCGAACGTCCAGGTGACGCTCTTGGCGTCGGCCTTGGTCACGCGGACGGGGATCTCGACGGTCGAGCCGTCGCTCTTCTTGCCGGTGCAGGTGAGGCCGGCTCCGGTCACGGCCTTGAGACCGGTCGGGCAGGAGACGCCCGAGAGCTTCTCGCCGACCCAGGGCAGCGGGTGGTACTTGCTCTGGGTGCGGCCCGCGACGATGTCCGCGGAGAGCGCCTTGTGGCCGTCCACCGACGCCATGCTGTACTCGTCCAGGCGAGTGGTCGACTCGGTGCCCGAGAGCAGATAGGTGCCGAGACCTCCCAGCGCGACGACGGCGGTCACACCGCCGACGGCACCGACGAGGAACGTGCTGCGCTGCATCGCGTACTCCTGATGTCCGTGGTGAGGATGCGGCTCCACCCTCGCCCGCCGGCCCGCACGCGCGCCTCGGCCGAACGGTCGGCATCACGGGCCGCGGCCCCGGCCCCCTCGACCGTTCGGCCGATCTCCCGAGTGGCTCACTCCGCAGACACGCACCGCCGCGCCGAAGATCACCACCCTCCTCCACGACACCCAGTACCGCACGGCCCTGGCCTGGCCTGGCAGAACACGCCTACAACCAGCCCCCGCCCCCGCCGTCAGGGCCTGCTCGGCTTCACCTTCCTGTCGGTGCCGTTCATCCGCACGGTGACCTTCTTCCGGTTCCGTGCCCGGTCGGCCACGATCTTGAAGGACGTGACCTTCCCGTCCCGCCACGTACAACTGACCTCGTAGCCGCCGCGGGCGCGGAGCCCGGTGAAGGAGCCCTCGGCCTTCCACGCGTCCGGCAGGGCGGGCAGCAGGTGGATGACTCCGTCGTGGCTCTGCAGGAGCATCTCCGCCACGGCGCCCGAGATGCCGAAGTTGCCGTCCATCTGGAAGGGCGGGTGGTTGCAGAACAGGTTGGGCAGCGTGTTGTACGTCAGCAGTCCGCGCAGCATGATCTGCGCGCGCTCCCCGTCGCCGAGGCGGGCGAAGAGGGCCGCCCGCCAGGGCCAGGTCCACGAGCGGCGGCTGTCGCCCGACACCGTCGCGGCCGTGAACGGGACGCCTTCCTTCTCGCCGCACCGTGCCTTGAGCGAGACGAGGGCGGCGGCCGCGAAGTCGGGCGTCCTGGGGGTGATCTGGCGGCCCGGGTAGACCGCGAAGAGGTGGGAGGTGTGGCGGTGGATGTCGGTGGGGCTGTCGATGTCCTCCTGCCACTCCTGGAGTTGCCCCCAGCGGCCTATCTTGTTCGGCGCGAGGCGCGCCTGCATGTCCGCGACCTTGGCCCGGTAGGCGGGATCCGCGTCGAGCACCGCCTCGCAGTCGAGGTAGTTCTGGAACAGGTCCCAGATGATCTGCTGGTCGTACATGACGCCGTCCTCGCGCGGCCCGTGTTCGGGGGACCAGCCGTTCGGCGCGACGAGGAGTCCGTCCTCGCGCTCCTTGAGGTGGTCCTCCCAGAACTCGCAGATCTCCTTGATCATCGGGTGGGCGACGGTACGGAGGTAGCGCAGGTCCTGGGTGAACGCCCAGTGCTCGTAGAGGTGTTGCGCGTACCAGGCGCTGGCGACGGTGTTCCACTCCCAGGCGTTCCCGCCGAAGATGCTCTGGCTGGTGCGGGCGGTCCAGCCGCGCGTGTCCTCGCCGAAGGCGTTGCGGGTCGCCACGCGGCTGGGGACGGCCACCTGCTCGATGAACTCGACGAGTGCCTCATGGCACTCCGGCAGGTTCGTCGTCTCGGCTGCCCAGTAGTTCATCTGGACGTTGATGTTGGTGTGGTAGTCGGAGGCCCACGCCGGCTGGTTGCTGTCGTTCCACAGGCCCTGGAGGTTGGCGGGCAGGCCGTTCGGGCGCGAGGAACTGATCAGCAGGTAGCGGCCGTAGTGGAACATCGACTGTTCGAGTGCGGGGTCCTGGCCGCCCGCCGCGTAACGCGCCAGCCGGGCGTCGGTCGGCAGGGCGACGACGGCCTCGTCGGAGGTGCCCCAGGCGACCGAGACGCGGTTCATGAGGGCGCGTGTCTCGGTGGTGTGCGTGTCGCGCAGTTCGTCGTAGGGCCGGGCGGCGGCCTTGTCGAGTGTCGCGGCGACGGCCGGTTCCGGATCGGCTCCCCGCCATCCGGCGGCGGCGTCGAGCTTGTAGTCGGTGCGGGCGTCCAGGAGCAGGGTCAGGGTCGTGCAGTCGCTGAACCGGAGCACCGATCCGTCGGCGCGGAAGTCGCCGTCGGTGTGCACGGCCCGGACGGTGCACGCGTGCTTGAGGCCGTTGCCCATGACACCGCTGAAGGAGATCCGGCGGGCGTCGGCGTCGACGCTCGTCGGGGCCTTGTCCTGGGCGGACGTCAGCGCGATCGCTCCGGACAGTCCCCCGGCCTCGTCCGACGTGTAGCGGAAGACCATGACGTCCGCGGACCGGCTGGCGAAGGCCTCGCGCAGGACGCGGCGTCCGGGCGCGCCGAAGCGGGTGACGTGGACGCCGTTCAGGAAGTCGAGGGAGCGCTGGTAGTCGACGACCGTCCGCCGCGTGCGTGTGTCGAAGCCCCGGCCTTGCAGCGCGATCTCCGCGATCTGGAGGCCGGTGGAAGACGCTCCGGGGGTCAGGGTGAGCCGGTAGGCGCGGTAGGCCGTGCTGTCGGTGATCCGGAAGGTCCGGGTCTCGCCGCGGCCGGCGAAGGGCGCACCGGGGTTCTGCGTGTCGAGTGTCGTCCAGGCACTCCCGTCCTTCGACGCCTCGAGTCGCCATCGCCGGGGGTCGTCGTCCGGACGGTTCGGGGCCGCCGTCAGCGTGTACGAGGTGAGGGCGACGGGGCGCGGCAGATCGGCCTGCCAGACGACCGGTTGGGAGCCGCTGACGGCCCGCCAGACCGTGGCCGGGTCGCCATCCGCCGAGTTCGAGAGGTCCGTGGCCCGGGCACCGCCCCCGGCCCCGGCTCCCCTGGAATGTCCGCTCGGCGAGGACAGGCACACCGGGCCGTCTCCGCCGAGGTCGACGCCGTCCAGACCGATCTCGCTCACCTGGAAGTGGCTGACCCCCGCCTTGGGGACGAAGTCGAACCGGTAGAACCGGTAGGCCGCGGAATCGGCACAGGTGAATTCCTTCGTCTGGAAACGGCTCTCGAAGGGCGCGGCCAGCGTGCGTCTGTCCAGCCTGGTCCAGGCGACGCCGTCGGCGGAACCGGACAGCGTCCACTCCTGCGGGTCGCGCTGCGGCACGTCGTTGGCGCTCGTCAGACGGTAGGTCGCGACCGCGACGGGAGCGGGGAGTTCCACCTGCCACTGCACCTTCGTGCCGGGCCCGTCGACGCACCACTTGGTGTCCGGGTTGCCGTCGTACGTCTTGTCGACGCCCTCCGAGGAGGAGGTGCGGTACGGTCCCCCTGGGGCCGTGACCTTCGCACGAGGAGCGAAGGTGACGACGACGTCACCGAAGTTCCGGTACGAGCCGAAGCCGCTCATGCCGGTGTCGAAGGCGCTGTCCGGCTCGCCCGCGAGGGCGTTGTCGTAGTTGTTGACGCCGCCCCACAGGCTCTGTTCGTTGAACTGGACGCGTTCCTCGTAGGGGTCGGCGAACAGCATGGCGCCGAGCCTGCCGTTGCCGATCGGCAGGGCCTGGGATTGCCAGTCCACGGCAGGGACCGCGTACTTCAGCGCCTTGCGCGACAGAGTCGGCCACTGGACGGCCGCCGGGGCACCGCTTCCCACGGCAACGGCCTGCCCGGCGGGAGTGGTGCCCGTCAGCTGAGCGACCAGCGGTGCCGCGGCGAGCACACCGCCGAACTTGAGGATGCTGCGACGCTGTGGTTCGGATTCATGGCTCACAGGGGATCTCCCGACCCATTCATCGGTTCTAAGCGCACGGAAGTGCCGGCCATGTCGAGCCAAGTGGCAGGCGCGGTCATCATTTCCGGACGATAGATCGGATGTCTAGGGTGCGACACCGGCTAACTGCTCGTGTCCGCCGGGCCCTCTGCGCGCCGCGGGGCAGGCCGGGGTCCGGACCTGCCCCGCGGGGTGCACCGCGTGAGGCTCAGGCGATCTTCACAAGGGTCGGTCCTCCTGAGGCACCCTCCAGGTGAACGGCCAGTACAAGTACGTCGTGTCCTTCCCGCCGACCGGCTCGGCCACCGCCTGTCGCACCGTCCCGTGCTCGCCCACCTGGCCGAGGGGCTTGCCGCAGCGTGGTGAGCCCGGCGGTCAGTTCGAGGCCGGATGCAGCGGTTCCGCGGTGTCGCGGTGTCGCGGCTACTTCATTCCCGTGGTGGCGATTCCCTTGACGAGGTAGCGCTGGCCGACGAGGAAGACGATGAAGACCGGGATCAGCGTGACGACGGACATGGCGAACAGCGATCCCCAGGAGGCTCCGCTCGTGGCGTCCACGTAGTTGCGCAGGGCCACCGGCGCCGTCTGCAGTTCCGGTTTCGTCAGGTAGATCAACTGGCTGAGGAAGTCGTTCCACGTCCAGATGAAGGTGAAGATCGCGGTCGTGGCCAGGGCCGGCAGCGAGATCGGCAGCAGGATGCGGAAGTAGATGCGCCAGTACCCGGCTCCGTCGATCTTGGCCGCCTCGTCCAGCTCGGTGGGCAGCCCCCGGAAGAACTGGACCATCAGGAAGATGAAGAAGGCGTCCGTGGCCAAGAACTTGGGGACGATCAGCGGAAGGAACGTGTTGACCCATTCGATCTTCGAGAACATCACGTACTGCGGGATGATCAGCACGTAGATCGGGACCATCAGGGTCAGCATCATCATGCCGAAGAAGAACGCCCGCCCGCGGAACTTCAGCCGCGCGAAGGCGTAGGCCGCCATGGAGCAGCTGACCAGGTTGCCGAGCAGCGCTCCGAGGACGACGATCGCCGAGTTCATCAGGTACACACCGAAGGGGTGCGACAGTGCGCTCCAGCCGTCGGCGTAGTGCCCGAAGTCGGTCTCCGTGGGCAGCAGGGAGGGCTCACGGAAGATCAGGGCGTCGGGTTTGACCGAGCTGGCGATCATCCACAGCAGCGGATACACCATCACGAGCCCGAAGGCGATCAGTACGGCGTGCTTGAGGAGCGCACGGATGCGGGCCGCCCGCCTGTGGCGTCGTGCGGAAGGTGAGGGAGCGGGCGCGGGCGAAGGGGTGTCCTCGGCCTCCAGGAGTGTCATCTCACTTACCGTCACCGTAGAACACCCATCTCTTGCTGAAGTAGAAGTTGATCGCGGTCAGGACGCCGACGATCACCACGAGCAGCCACGCCATGGCCGAGGCGTAGCCCATGTGCAGCCGGCCGAAGCCCTCGTCGTACAGGTACAGCGAGTAGAAGAGGGTCGAGTCCGAGGGGCCTCCCGTCCCGCCGCTGACGACGAACGCCTGGGTGAAGGACTGGAAGGAACTGATGACCTGCAGAACGAGGTTGAAGAAGATGATCGGCGTGAGCAGGGGCACGGTGACGTTCCGGAACTGGTGCCAGCGGCCGGCGCCGTCGAGGGCGGCGGCTTCGTAGTACTGCTCGGGGATCTGCCGCAGTCCCGCCAGGAAGATCACCATGGAGGAGCCGAACGTCCACACGTGCAGGACGACGAGGCTGTACAGCGCGGTGTCCGGGTTGGAGATCCAGCCGGGCCCGTGGATGCCGAACAGCGCGAGGAACTTGTTCACCAGGCCGTCGGTGCCGAAGACCTGCCGCCACAGGATGCCCACCGCGACCGACGCGCCGAGCAGCGACGGCAAGTAGTAGACGGACCGGTAGAACGCCAGCCCCTTGATGCCCCGGTTGAGGACCATCGCCAGGGCGAGGGCGACCGCGAGCAGCAGCGGCACGCTGAGGGCGACGTAGACGAACGTCACGGTCAGGGACTGGCGCAGCCGGGGATCGTCGAGCATCTTGCTGTAGTTCTCGAAGCCCACCCACTCGGGAGAGCTCAGCAGGTTGTAGTCCGTCATCGAGAAGTACAGGGAGGCGATCATCGGGCCGAGCGTGACGCCGGCCATGCCGACGAACCACGGCAGCAGGAAGACCCAGGCGGTCCGTTCTTCTTTTCTGGCCGCCCGGCTGAGGGGTCTGCGGAGCACAGTCATCGTCCTCGGGTTCTGGAATGGGTGCGGAGGTTCAGGAATCGCTCGACGGCCGATCGGCGTCCTGCGGCGGGGCCAGGGGGCTGCGCACGACGGCGACGTCCGCCGCGTCGAGGACGAGCGTCTCTCCCGCCTGAAGGCGGCGTCCGCTGATCAGGTCGGTGCCGGAGCGGTCGAGGGTGATGGTCGCCTTGTCCTGCCGGTGGTTCAGCAGGAACAGGTACGCGCTCGTCCGCGTCCGTCGCTCGGTGACCTCGACGCCCCGCGGCGCGGCGTGCACCGGTCGCACGTCGGCACAGTCCAGGACGTGCCGCACCAGCGCCTCCAGGGCGTCGTCGTCCAGACGCGTGCCCACGTACACGGCACGGCCCCGGCCGAGTGCGTGCTCGGTCACCGCCGCCTTGCCGGTGAGGTGGCCCTTGCGGTAGACGGCGAGCGGCCGGGCGGTCTCCATGTCGAGGTCGTCCTGCCACACGGAGGCGGTCGCGAAGAAACCGTCCAGCGCGGTCTCCCCCGCTGCCGCCTGAACCGGCACCGTGGCCTCGGTGGGCAGCGGGGAGAACTCCTGGATGTGCGCGCCGACGATCTCGCGCAGCGCGCCGGGGTATCCGCCCTCGACGATCCGGTCGTCCTCGTCGACGATCCCGGAGAAGTACGAGACGAGGAGCCGGCCCCCGTCCTCCACGAACTTCCGCACGGCGGCAGTGTGGTGGCGGGTCATCAGGTACTGGTTGGGGACGACCAGGACGCGGTAGGGCGAGAGGTCGTCGTCGAGGGTGACGACGTCGACGGCGACCTGGCTGTGCCACAGGGCCCGGTAGTGCCGGGCCACGGTGTCCCGGTAGTCGAAGGTGTTGTCGGGGTGGGCGCAGCCTTCCACGGCCCACCAGTTCTGCCAGTCCCAGACGATCGCGACCTGCGCGCGGGTGCGTGCCGTGGCGACCTCGTCGACGGTGCGCAGCTCGTTGCCGAGCGCCTTGACCTCCTGCCACGTGCGGGTCTTCTCACCGCCGTGCGGGAGCATCGCCGAGTGGAACTTCTCCTGTCCCTGCCGTGAGGCCCGCCATTGGAAGAACATCACCGCGTCGGAGCCGTGCGCGACGGCCTGGTAGGAGCCCAGACGCATCCGCCCCGGCTGTTTGACCTGGTTGGTCTTCCACTGGCTCACCGCGCCGGCGGCCTGTTCCATCAGCATCCAGGGCTGCCCGCCGCGCAGGGAGCGCATCAGGTCGTACTGGAAGGCGGCGACGGCCATCGCGTCGGGCTTGCCCGGATCGGGGTAGCAGTCGAAGGCGACGACGTCGAGTTCCTGCGCCCAGCGGTGGCTGTCGGTCAGCCGGCACTGGAAGAAGTTGGTGGTCGCGGGCACGTCCGGCGTGATCCCGTGCAGCAGGTCGCGCTCCTGCACGACGAGGTCCAGCAGGAGGTCGGAGGTGAAGCGGGAGAAGTCCAGCTCACGGGAGGGGTTGACCCAGCCGCGCACGGGCCGGGGCAGGTGCACCTGGGCCCAGTCGCTGTAGCGCTGGCTCCAGAAGGCCGTGCCCCACCGGTGGTTGAGCTCCTCCAGGGTGCCGTACCGCTGTCGCAGCCAGGTGCGGAAGCCGTCGTCGCACAGGTCGCAGAAGCAGTCGGAGTGGTACTCGTTGCCGATGTGCCACATGGCCAGACCGGGATGCTTCCCGTACCGCTCGGCCAGCTTGGCGGCGATGCGCCGGCTGCGGTCCCGGTAGAGCGGGGAGGACGGGCAGAAGTGTCCTCTGCTGCCGATGTCGTGCCGTACTCCCCGCCGGTCCACCGACAGGGTTTCGGGGAAGTCCGTGGCGAGCCACGGCGGCGGCGCGGCGTTCGGCGTCGCGAGGTTGACGTGGATGCCGTTCGCCCACAGCAGGTCCATGATCTCGTCGAGCCAGGAGAAGTCGAACTCTCCGTCGGCCGGTTCCAGCATGGCCCAGGAGAAGACGCCCAGGCTCACCAGCCGCACGCCCGCGGCTCGCATGAGCCGGACGTCCTCCTGCCACACCTCCCTCGGCCACTGCTCCGGGTTGTAGTCCCCGCCGTAGACGACCCCCGGCAGTCGACGGCGAAAGGTGTTCATGCGCGGATCGGACACGGCGGGGATTCCTTCCAAAGCGCTACTGCACGGCTCAGAGCTGGGACTTGATCTCCGAGATGAACTTCTCGGCCGCCTCCTGCGGCGACAGGCGGTCGAACAGCACGTCCTCGTTGAGCCGCTGGAAGATCTCCGGGACAGCCGGGCCGGCCTTCGCGTTGGGGAGGTGCAGGGCGGTCGGCTTCAGGGCGTTGATACGGCCCAGGTAGTCGGCGATCCGCTTCTCCGTGGCGGACAGGTCGGGCGTGATCGCCTTGAGCACGTCGGGGTTGACGGGAACACCACGGTCGAACTTCCCGATCTTGCCCGCTTCGGGGGAGTTGATCAGGAAGTCGAGCAGCTCCGCGGCCTCCTTGGGGTGCTCGGTCCGCGCGGAGGCGCCGTAGAAGACGCCGGGCTTCGTATAGGCGCCGACCTGGGTGGCCCCTTCCTCGCCGGGGAAGAGGAGGAGCTTGGTCGCACGTCCGCTGGCGCCCTCAAGCGCGCCGAGCTGGGTGACGGACATCTCGGTCATGGCCGCCTTGTGCTGGGCAACCAGGTTCTGTTCGATACCGGCACCCGCAGACAGTGCCTCGACCGCGGCCTCCGGAGTGTTCGTGCCACCGCTGTCCCGCAGCTTCACGACCCACTCCCAGTACGCGGCCATGGTCTGCTCGGTGAAACCGATCTCGCTGCCGTCCTCGGTCCAGTAGTCCTCCCCGTGCTGGCGCAGCCAGGGGCCCACCATGTTGGGGTAGAGGGGCATCTCACTGCCGACCAGACCCGACTTCGACCTGGCGATCGCGGTGGCGGTCTTCACGTAGTCGTCCCACGACCACTTGGTGTCGTCGGGCACACGCACGCCGGCCTTCTTGAAGGCCTCCGGATCCACGGCGATGCCGAACGCGCTGTCGCCGGCCGGGACGCCGTACAGGCCGCCCTTGACGGTCGTCATCGCCATCGAGTTCGCGGGCAGCTTGTCCGTGTTCAGGACGTCCTTGACCTTCTTCAGGTCCATCAGCTGCCCGTTGTCGATGTAGGAGTACATGAACGGGTCGGTGATCTGCAGGACATCGGGCATGTCACCGGCGGCCGCGCTGGTGGAAAGCTTCTTCCAGTAGTCGTCCCAGTTGGAGTACTCCGGCTGGACGTCGATGTCCGGGTGCTCCTTCTCGAACACCGCGATCATCTGCTTGGTCATCTCGTGCCGGGAGTCCGATCCCCACCAGTTGAACCGGATGACGGTCTTGCCGCCGCTGCCCTGGGAGGAGTCTCCGGCGCAGCCTGCGGACAGAGCCAGGGCGAAGACCGAACAGGTCACCCCGACCGCACGGAGCGTGCGTCTGGTCGGACGGGAAGAGTGGTTCATGGTGGAGGCTCCTCTGCTGCCATCACTGGGCGGTGCGCCCAGACGGGGGAAACGTCGACTCGGAAGGCCGGACCAGGACGCCGGCCGTCTCGCCGCGTGGGCGGCAACTGCACAATTCGACTGCTTTGCGGGCCGCGAAAGTTACATGCGGTCCAGTTGCCGGCAGCCGGCCCGGCTCGTGGGGGCCCCGGGTGGGCTGCGGCGGCTCTGACAGGGGTTGACGTGAACGAACGCGGGAGCCTTGGTCGGTGTGTCGAGCGGATCCGCGGAGGTGACCGCGAGCATCGCACCGAGGTGAGGACTGTGTGCGTCAGCAATAGTGAACGTTCACACGGCGAGCGTAACGACCGACCACATCTCGGTCAAGGGTTCGGTACGTAACACTTGAGTGCCCGTGCGGACGGGGTGTTCCCGCGCTCCCGCACGCCGAAATCCCGTTGCACGACAGCGGGTTGGTGGGAGCGACGAGCTACATGGTGTCGTGCGTCCTCGCCGGTCCGGACGACTCGCGCAGCACGAGGCGGCAGTCCAGATCCAGCCGCAGGTCCGGCTCCCTCTCCTCGCGGATGCGGGCGAGCAGGGCCCGCATGGCCCGCCGGCCCATGGCCTCGCGGTCGAGGTCCACGGTGGAGATGGAGGGGTTGAAGTACGCGGTGAACTCCTGGTTGTCCCAGCCGAAGACGCTGACGTCCTCCGGGACCCGCCACCCGCGGTCCTGGAAGCCACGGATGACGCCCATGGCGACGTCGTCGTTGGCGGCGAGAACCGCGGTGACACCGGAGTCCGCCGACAGGCCCTGGGCCGCGTCGTATCCGGACCGCACGGACCAGTCGCCGTCGATGACGGCGTAGTTCTCCAGACCCCGCTCGGCGACCGTCCGCAGATAGACCTCGCGTCGCTTGCGTGCCGACATCCAGTCCGTGCTGCCGGCGACATGGACGAATCGCCGGTGCCCCAGGGAGACGAGGTGATCGATGATCATGGCGGCCGGTTCGCCGTCCGCCGTGATGCCGTGGGAGCGCATCTGGTCGTCGTACTCGCCTATGACGACGGTCGGAGTGTGGTCCAGCCCCAGCTTCTCCAGGTCGCCGATGGGGGTGAAGGTCAGCACTCCTTCGGCCTGACCGGAGTCGAGGAGGGCGCGGACGCGGTCGCCCCTGACCCGTTCGTCGCCTTCCAGGCCGACGATGTCCAGCAGGAAGCCGGCCGCCTGTGCCTCGGCGGACGCTCCCCGCAGGATCTGCGAGGGCACGAAGGTCGTCATGGCCGGCAGGACCACCGTGACGCGGTTCGACTTGCGGGTCCGCATCGACCGCGCCACCAGGTTGGGCCGGTAGTCGAGGTCGGCCACGGCCTGCTCGATGCGCGCCACCGTCTGCGGCTTCATGCCTCCGTCGCCCCGCAGAAAGCGCGAGACGGTCTGGTGCGACACCCCCGCGTGCGCCGCGACGTCGAGGATCGTGGGACGCTTCCTGGTCGGCGGCTTCGGCCGTTTCACATGCCGCTCCGATCTCTCCGGTCCCGTGTCCGAGCCCACCGTGCCGCCCCCCGCCGCATCTCCACGCCCCGCACGCCCGTCGGTACTTTACTGCCGAGTTGACCATGGCAGGCCGGATCCTTTCCTCTCGCCGTCTCGCCGGAGCTGGCCGCATCGGCCGGCCGCGTGGTCGCTGTCCGGGCCGTGCGGCCGGCCGTCGAGTCCGCCGTCACCGGGCGGCACGCGTCGCTCATGTCAGACCCGCAGAGTCCAGTGCTGGTTCGTGTGCGACTCGTCGTTCCAGCAGGTGTACTGCAGCAGCCGTGCCCCGTCCGCCGTGAAGGCCCGGTCGACGTCCAGGCACTTGCCGGAGTGACGGGCGATGATCTCGACGTAGCCGGTGCCGGTGTCGCTCAGCCGCCACTGCTGGCTGGTGCGGCCGTCGCAGGTCTGCTGGACGATCGCCGCCGTGTTCGCCGTGGAGGAACCGGCCACGTCCAGGCACAGTCCCGAGTGCCGGGAGAGAATCTGGTAGTAGCCCCCGCCGGCTGCGTGCAGTTGCCACCGCTGGTCGTCACCGCCCGAGCAGCCGGACTGCTCGATCGCGGCTCCGGCCACGGTCGAGGCGCCCACCGCCTCGGCGCACTTGCCCGAGTGCCGCGCCTCGATCGCCGTCGTGCCGGCCAGCCGGGACAGCTGCGAGGAGAGAACGGGGACGTAATAGTCGGTGATCCCGGCGATGTTCGGGTGCGTGCCGCTGCCGCCGCTGCCCGGGTAGCCGCCCACGAGTCCGTCGAAGGTGTACGCCACCCGCTGGGCGTCGACGCGCGTGTCGAGCGTCGTGTCCCCGAAGACGTCGGCCACCGCCACGCCCCACTTCTGGGCGGCCTGCAACTGCACCTGGCGCAGGGCGAGCTGGGTGTCCCAGTCGCGCGAGCCCATCTTGTGGGCGGCCACGTAGACCAGCTGGGCGGTCGGCCACTTCTGCCGCATCGTGTGGATGGTGGTTTCCAGTGCCCCGGCGTAGGTGCCGGGGTCGAGGGTGGCGGGGTCCTGGGAACCGCTGACGGTGCCGACCTCGTAGGTGTGCTTGTCGTGGATCTCCATCGCGTCGTTCGTGCCGCCGTCGAAGACCACGAAGTCGGGCGCCGCCGCGCTCGCCGACTTCACCTGGTTCAGGATCTGTCCACCGCTGGCGGTCGGCGCCGGGCCCACGGTCGCGCCGTTGCGGGCGTACTTCGTCAGCGTCATGCCCTCGCGTTCGGCGACGAAGTTCACGAAGCTGCGCGCGTACTGGTGCCCGTAGACGATGCTGTCGCCGAAGGCGTAGACGGACGAGCCGGCGAGGGACCCGTACGCGGGGTTCGCGGGCCGGGTCAGGCGGAAGTTGTCGATCGACTGCACGCCGGTGCCGTAGTAGTTGCAGGCGACGAGCTTCGCCAGGTTCTGTCCCGTGATGCTCTTCGTGACGGAGACCAGCACCGTGGGCGCGGCCTCCTTGCTGGTGACCGTGTACTGGACCTTGCCGAGGGTGAAGTCCAGGTGCAGATCGACCGTGTACCACTTGGCCCGGTCGAAGCTGATCCTGGTCCAGGCCGGATTGAGCGCGTCCGGGGCGGAGGTGGAGTCCGAGTCGGGACCGGTCGCGGCGTGACGGAACTCCGCGCTGGTCGCGGCCATGCCGAAGACCAGACGGCCGGCGCTGTCGCGCAGTTCCAGACCGGTCTTCATGCCGGTGCTTGCGATGGCCGTCTTCCAGTCGAACCGCAGGTCGAGCGTCTTCTCCTGGGTGACCGACGACGCGAACGGCCGCACGGACGTCGTGTAGTTGCCCATGCCCTTCGTCACGTCCAGTACGCCGTTGCCGATGGCGGCGCCGGCCGGGAAACCGAAGTTCGCTGGGTCGGTCTGAGCGTCGAACGTCTCGTTGATGAACGTCGCGGCGGGGGTTTCGGCGGCGGAGGCGGCCGGAGCCGCGAGGAAGGCCGCGAGGAGCAAGGTGCCGGCGGCGGCCAGGGAGCCGCCCCGTCTTCGGGGCCGACGGCCCGTTCTGCGCATGACCGTGTACACGTGATCTCCCTTGATCTGTGGTGATGCCGACCGGTGCCCGGCGGGGAGGAGGGGGCCCGGCCGTGGCTCGGCCCGACGGCGCACAGAAAGCCACGAAATACCGGGAGCGGTGAGGTGTCCGACAACAGCAGGGGCAACGTAGTGATCGTTCACCTGAGCGGTCAAGATGTCTGCAGGTGATCGTTCACTACGCCCCTGCCCATTGGCATTACCGGAGTCGAATCGCTCTCGACAGCGACCGAAACTCTCCCCGTCCGCACCATTGACACACAAGTGTTACAGCCAGTCTTATGTGCGCCATCGTTGGTTTCAGTCGACCTCTGCTCCCCAGGGCCCCGCCGTCGCCTGTCGGCTCGATCGCGCCGTGCCCGACACCCCTGCCTCGAAGGTTCCCGACGGGCGCCATCGACCCCTCGATCGTGATCGTTCACTATCCGGCCACGAGTCCACCTGACACGGAGGTAGCGCAATGAAGTCGAACACCGGCCCTTGGTCGCGCCGCAGATTCCTCGCCACGAGCGGGGCGGCAGCCCTCGGGGGCATGGCGCTGAACCTCGTCGGCGGCCTCCCGCGGGCCAACGCGGCCGGCAGCGTGGTGTCCTACGTCGACACGTCGAGGTCCACGTACGACAAGATCACCCTGATGGTCGACGGGAAGCCCTTCTACCACAGTGGCGTCCAGTTCCGGTACGAGAAGCACAAGTACACGTTCGGCTGGACGGACGCCCAGTTGAAGCCGGTGCTCGGGATGATCCGCGACGACGGGTTCACCGTGGTGAACATCCCGATCTGGTGGTCGAAGGTCGAGACCTCGAAGGACGTCTTCGACTTCACCGACATCGACCGGTACCTGGCCTGGTGCGGGGAGTACGGCCTCAAGCTGGAACTGCTGTGGTTCGGCCATGAATCGACCGGTTCCTCCCTGGCGCCCCGGATGCCGGCCTACGTGATGAACGACTACCAGTTCGTGGTGAAGTCCGACGGCACCAGACTGACCCTGAACGGCAACCCCCTCCTGGACAAGACCGATCCGAACCTGCTCGCCAGGGAGAAGTTCGTACTCGGCCGGCTCATGACCCACCTCGCGACCGCCGACACCGCTCACACCGTCGTCGGCATCCAGGTGCTGAACGAACCGAACGTGTCGAAGCAGCAAGGCGGCTCGTCCATCGACCGGAGCTACAGCACGTACAGCACCGACCGCTGGACCAGCGGCGGGTACGCCGACGCGGTGAAGTTCCGCAAGGACGTGCTGCTGGACTACCTGACCGAGCTGGGACAGGTGATCAAGCAGTCGGACTACTCGGTGTACACCCGGACCAACATCGCCGGCAGCGGGGACACGGTGCCGGTCGCCGAGAACGAGGCCCGCAGGGCCCAGGGGACGTCGACCATCGACTTCTTCGGGAAGGACCCGTACACCACGGGCCTCGACACGCTCTACAACTACGGCAGGGACGCCGTCTGGGCCCAGGGGAAGAACTTCCCCATGATCATGGAGAACTTCGCGGGAACCCCGGCGGCGGACGTCGAGAAGTTCAACGGCATCGCCGGCAACACGGCCTTCAATCTGTACGCCGCCCTGGACCCGGACTCCAGCACGGGCAGCAGCGGCCACGGCCTGTACGACTTCAACCCCACCACCAAGGTCGTCACCCGCAAGCCCGTCTCGGACAAGGTCGCCCGACTCAACCACGTGCTGAACAAGATCCACCGGGACCTCGCCAGCAGGACGCCGGTGGAACGCGGCGGAACCGACCTGCAGACCTTCAACCGGAGCGCGACCGCCGGCGCCACCACCACCAAGCCCGTGGGCGGCGCCGACATCACGTTCACGACATCGACCGGTGCGCAGGCCTTCGGTGTCCGGCGCGGTGCGGCCGAGTTCGCCTTCGCCACCACGACCGAGGCCACGTTCACACTGCCGGGCACCATCGGCGTCGTACGGTCCGTCGAAACCGGCCGATACGACACGAACGACAACTGGGTGAAGTCCGGCACCAAGACGTACAGCACAGCGTCCGGGGACACCGTCATCGCCCTGGCGGCCGGCGAATGCGTGCGGGTCGCCTACCTCGTCAGCGGCGCGCGGTACAAGCTGAGGAACACGTCCTCGGGCAAGTACCTCGACACCGACGCGAACGGTGCCGTCATCCTCTCGTCCGCGACCGTCTACGACGACCAGGACTGGATCGTCGCCAGGGACTCCTCCGGGTCCTGGACCATCAGGAACGTGCGAACCGGACGCTTCTATCTGGAGGCCGGTGCCGTCGACAACAACGTCATATGGAACACCGGCACCGTCGCGGACGCCTCGCTCTGGAACCTGGAAGGGGTCGCGGCAGGCGGGCTCCGCGTCAGGAACACCCACACGGGACGGGCCTACCTGTACGGCAACTCCGCGGGTGAGGCGAAGTGGAACACGGGAACGCAGGACGCGAGCACGGTCTGGGAGTTCCAGCCGAGGTAGCCGCCCTCCCGCTGCCCCCTCTCCCGCGAGGCCGGAAGGAGGCGCTCGCCCGGGAGAGGGCGGCTCAGGGTGCCCGTGTAATGATTGCCGCATGACTCAGGCCGACGTGTTGCGGGCCCTGGACGCCAGGGCCGCCGGCCAGTGGGGCCTGGTGACCACCGCACAGGCGAAGCTGGACGGCGTGCAGGGCGTCCAGCTCCTGCGGCTGGAGCGGTCCGGGGCGCTGGAGAGCGTCGGCCACGGGGTGTACCGCCTGACCGCCTCTCCCCCGCCGGAGCACCTCAGGATCAAGGTCGCGTGGCTGCGGCTGGATCCCGGGACTCCGGCGCGGGACCGCCGCACCGACGGCCCCGGGGCGGGCGTCGTCTCCCACACCTCGGCGTGTGCGGTGCACGGCCTGGGCGGCCGGCCCGCCGACCCTGTGGAACTGACGGTGGCGTCCCGCCGTACCACGCGTGACGAGACCGTCGTGCTGCACCGCGCGGCCACGGACGCCGAGGACGTCACCGTCGTCGACGGGCTGCCCGTCACCACCGTGCCGCGCACCCTCGTCGACCTGCTGCGAGCCCGTGCCGACGCGGCCCGTACGGGCACGTTCGTCGCCGAGGCCGCCGCCCGTGGCCTGGTGCGCGTCGACGACCTCGCGCCACGGGTCGCGGCCTTCGCCGGCGCCTACGGACTGCCTGCGGAGGCGTCCGGCACGGAACTGCTGGAGTTTCTGTGCGAGCGGGCGGGGCGTCCGCTGCCGGCCCGGAAGGCCGGTCGGCCCGCGGTGAAGGCCTCCGACCCGAGGGCCGCTTCCGCCTCCGCCTCCGCCTCCGCCTCGGAGAGGAGACGGCCGACCATCTGGGAGGTCGCCAAGCGGGCCGGCGTCTCGCACCAGACCGTGTCCCGGTTCCTGAAGAACGACAGCGGCATGAAGCCGGCGACGCGGGAAAGGATCGAGCGGGCCGTCGCCGAGCTGGACTACCGGCCCAACCTCATGGCGCGGTCGATGCGCACGCGGCGGTCCCACCGGATCACCATCGTGCTGCCCGAGCTGAGCGGTTTCGTTCCGATTCCTCTGCTGAGGGGTGCCTCGGCCGCGGCGCACGAGGCCGGGTACATGACCGACGTCGTCGGGCTGGAGGGCGGCGAGTCGCGGCGCGCCCGCAGCGTGCTGTCCCTGCTGGAGACCCGGCAGGCGGACGGGGTGCTGTCGCTGGTGCCGCTGGGGGACCTCGCCGGTGGTCAGGGCACCGGGCAGTGGCCCGTGGTGGTGCTGGGCGAGTACGACGACAACCTCCAGTCCCGGGGACGGCTGGCCGACGGACGGCCCGCCGAGGAGATCCTGCGTCACCTCGCGGACCAGGGACACCGCCGGTTCCTCCACGTCGCCGGCTCGCAGGACTGGGCCTCGGCACGCAACCGGCGGGCGGTCTACGTGGAGGCGGTCGAGCGACTGGGCCTTGAGTCCTACGGCGTCGTCGACGGGGACTGGTCCGTGCGCTCCGGCTACGAGGCCGCGCGGGACCTGCCCGCCGATTCCGGCGTGACGGCCGTGCTGGCCGCCAACGACTACGTCGCCCTGGGCGTACTGCGCGGCTTCCAGGACCGTGGTACGCGGGTGCCCGAGGAGATGAGCGTCTTCGGCTGGGACGACGAGGAGTTCACCCGGTACTTCGCGCCGAGCATCTCGACGGTGCACATCAACAAGGAAGAAGTCGGCCGCCAGTCGATGCTGTCGCTGCTCGCGCTGCTGCGCGGCGAGTCCGCGCCGGAGTCCGAGGTCACGGACCTGTTCCACCTCGTGCCGCGCGGGTCGAGCGGCCCGGCTCCCCGCTGACTCCCTCGCAAGGCCCCCCGTCGGGACGTCACGCGAAAAGTGAACGATCACTTCGCAACTCTTGACCGCCAAGGTGACCGTTCACTACGTTCATGCTGCCGCCGCTTCCACACCGGCGAGAGCCCGAGTTCGTCCGACAGAACCGCTCCCCCCGACCGCACGGCCACGCGTGCACGCCGTGGGCTGAGCAGAGCGAACCGATTCCACGAAAGAGCCCCATGACTGAGTACAGCCAGCCCTCGCGGGTGGCGATCGTCGGTGCGGGAAACATCGCCGACGGCTGTCACATGCCCGCCGTCCAGGCCCAGCGGGGCGCGGCAGCCGCCGTCGCCGTCGTCGACGTCGATCTGGAGCGTGCCGAGGCCTTCGCCGCCCGCTGGGGCATTCCCGCCGCCTACGACAGCCTCGACCGGATGCTCCAGGAGCAGCACCCGGACCTGGCCATCGTCTGCACGCCCCCTCTCGCCCACGGCGAGGCCATCACCGCCTGTCTCGACGCCGGGGTGTCGGTGTGGTGCGAGAAGCCTCCCACCCTCTCGGTCGCCGAGTACGACGCGGTCGCCGCCCACGAGCGCGAGGGCGGCCCGTACGTCTCCTACGTCTTCCAGCACCGGTTCGGGTCCGCCGCCCGGGCTCTGCGGGAGCACATCCGGACCGGCAGGCTCGGCGCTCCCCTGGTGGGCGTCTGCCACACCCTGTGGTACCGGGACGACGCCTACTTCGAGGTCCCGTGGCGCGGCAGGTGGGAGACCGAGGGCGGCGGCCCCACCATGGGACACGGCATCCACCAGATGGACCTCATGCTGTCCCTGATGGGGGAATGGACCGAAGTGCGCGCCGCCATGGGGACGTTGGCCCGTGACGTGGAGACCGAGGACGTCTCCATGGCGATGGTCCGCTTCGCCGGTGGCGCCATGGTGTCCATGGTCAACAGCCTCCTCTCCCCCCGCGAGACCAGCTACCTGCGCTTCGACTTCCCCGAGGCCACGGTCGAGCTGTCCCACCTGTACGGCTACGACAACTCCCACTGGACCTGGACTCCCGCACCCCACCGGGCCGATGCCACGCCGGCGGAGCTGGGGGCACCCCTCGACGACGAGCCCAGTTCGCACGCCGCGCAGTTGCGCGCGCTGCTGCGGTCGCTGCGTGCCGGGGAACGGCCCGAGGCCGGCGGCGACGACGGCCGCCGCGTCCTGGCCCTCATCGCCGCCCTGTACGAGTCGGCGCGGACCGGACGCCCCGTCACTCCGGACATGATCACCCCGGCCAGCCCCTTCTACCACTCCATGAGCGGCCGCCCCGTCGCCGCCCGGGACAACGCCGTCAAGGAGAAGACCGGTGTCTGAGACCCCCTTCCGCCTCGAACACGACGACGCCGGAACGCAGTTCGTGGTGTCGGCCGCGGGCACGGACCTCGCCACGTACGTCTACCGGCCGGACACCCCGCTCGAAGAATCCCCCAAGCCCTACGTCTACCCACTGAAAACACTGTCCGGCGCCTCCGTGGGCGTCTACCGGCCCTGGGACCACCGCTGGCACAAGGGCCTGCAGATGACCTGGTCCCACCTGTCCGGCGACAACTTCTGGGGCGGGCCCACCTTCCAGCAGGGTGCGCCCGGACACGGCTACGTCTGGCGGGAGAACCACGGCCGGCAGGTGCACCGCGCCTTCGACCGGCAGGACGCCGGCGACAACGAGGTGTCGGTCGTCCAGGGGCTGGACTGGATCGCCTCCAGCGGCGAGACGTGGATCGACGAGAGCCGCACCCTGCGCTTCCACAGCGCCGATACCGCCGAGGGCGTCTGGGCACTGGACTTCACCGCCGCCCTGACCAACGTCCACCACGAGCCCCTGCGGATGGGCAGTCCCACCACGCACGGGCGCCCCGACGCCGGCTACACCGGACTGTTCTGGCGCGGGCCCCGGGCCTGGACGGGTGCGGACGTCATCGCCGACGGGGGCCACGAAGGCGACGCCGTCATGGGTACCCGGGGCGCCTGGGCGGCCATCACCGGCGAGCACGACGAGATCGACGGCGGCGCGACGGTCCTCGCCTGCGCCGGTACCACCAGCGGTGCCGCCCCGCTGACGTGGTTCGCCCGCAGCAGTGCCTTCGCCTGCCTCAACCCCTCGCCCGCCTTCGACACGGAGATCGAGCTGGAACCCGGTGAGAGCCTGCACCTGACCCACCGCTTCGTGTTCCTCGACCGCAGGGTGGATCGCCACGAACTCGAACCGATCGCGCGGAGGTTCGCGCTGTGACCGCCCTCCCCGGCTTTCCCGGAGCCGTGGGGCTCAGCCGGCTCGAGGTGTACCCCTGGCCCACGGCGGACGACGAACACGGCGGCTCGCCCCACATGCACCTCGCCTGCGCGGAGTGCTACGTCGTCGTCAGTGGCCGCGGCCGGCTGGAGACCCTCGGCCACCAGGGACTCATGACGACCGAGCTGCACCCCGGAGACGTCGTCTGGTTCACCCCCGGCACGATCCACCGAGCCGTCAACGACGAGGACCTGCGCGTGATCGTCGTCATGCAGAACAGCGGCCTTCCCGAGGCAGGCGACGCGGTGATGACGTTCCCGCCCGAGCACCTCTCCCCCGACACCTACCCGGACGCGGCCTCGCTCCTCGACGCCGAGGGCAACCCCAGCCCCGAGCGCGCGCGGGCCCGCAGGGATCTGGCCCTCGCGGGCTTCACCGAACTGAAGAGGCAGTGGCGGCGAGGAAACCGCTCGGCCTACGAGGACTTCTGCGCGGCAGCGGTGCGGCTCGTCCAGCCCCACCTGGACACCTGGGAGAAGACGGTCACCGACGGTGCGCTGGCGGCCGCGCAGGCGGCACTACGACACATCGGTGCGCTGAGGAGCGGCGACTTCACCCACCTGTTCGACGCGGACGTCTCACGCATCGCCCGACCGCCACGGCAGACCCTGGGCATGTGCGGTTACCTGCGCGCCTACGCGGCGGCGCACCGGACCGGTGCACCGGGAGGTGGTGCCCCATGAGTTCGCCACGGCCGGAAGTCGGTGGGTACGCCGACGCGGCGACCGCCCCGATCCTGTCCGGGATGTACCCCGATCCTTCGGTGTGCCGGGTCGGCGAGGAGTACTTCCTGGCGAATTCGTCGTTCGAGTACAGCCCCGGCGTTCCGGTCTGGCATTCGAGGGACCTGCTCTCCTGGCGTCAGATCGGCAATGCCCTGACGAGGGACGAGCAGTTCCCCGCGGGCCGTTCGCCGTCGAGCCGCGGCATCTACGCCCCGACGCTGCGCCACCACGGGGGCCGGTTCTGGCTGATCACCACGAACATCGACGACGCTCGCGGCGGCCATCGGCTCTACCACGCGAGCGACCCGGCCGGGCCGTGGTCCGCGCCGGTGTGCCTCACCGGACTCGACGGCATCGACCCGGACCTGACCTGGGACGAGGAGGGAACGTGCCTGGTCACGTACTGCTCGTGGTCGGAGACCGAGATCGGCATCAGGCAGGTCGCCGTCGATCCGGAGCGGGGGTCGTTCCTCGAGCAGCCGCGGTGGATCTGGCACGGCACCGGCCTGGCCCATTCCGAGGGGGCCGCACCTCTACCGGCGCGGCGACTGGTGGTACCTGGTCATCGCCGAAGGCGGCACCGACCGGGGTCACGTGGTGTCGGTGGCGCGCTCCCGGAGCCCCCGGGGGCCTTTCGAGGCCGCCGCGCACAATCCGGTCTTCACCCACCGCAGCACGGCTCATCCCGTCCAGAACGTCGGTCATGCCGATCTGGTGGAGCGTCCCGACGGGACGTGGGCAGCGGTGTATCTCGGCACGCGGCCACGAGGACGCAGCCCACGCTTCCACGTCAACGGCCGTGAGACGTTCCTCGCCGACGTCTCCTGGGTGGACGACTGGCCGCGGTTCGAACCGGCGAGAGGCCGCATCCCCGCCGGACAGCGGGACTTCGAGGACGACTTCTCCGCGCCCGGGCTGGATCCCCGGTGGGTCTCACCGGGGCAGCGTCCCGACCGGTTCGTGCACGGCGCGCCGGAAGGGGTGGTCGTGGGTCACGCCTCGAGCGAGACCGGCGAGCCCTCAGGACTGTTCACGCGGGTCGGCGGTGACCACTGGGAGGCCGACTTCGTCGTCGATCCGGGCGAGGGTGCGTGCACCGTCGCCCTACGGCTCGACGGTGCCCACTGGTACGGCCTGCACGTCGCCGGCGGCGCGGCAACCGCCGTCGCACGGATCGGACAGGTCCGGTCGGTTCTGGGCTCCCGCCCGCTGCCCGACTCCCCTGTCACCCTCCGCGTCCGCTCCGCGGAGCCCACGTGGAACGGACCGGACGACATCGAGCTGGGCATCGGTGACGGACACGGCACGGATGTCCTCGCCCGCCTGGACGGACGCTATCTGTCCACCGAAGTGGCGGGCGGCTTCACCGGGCGCCTGGTCGGTGTGTGGGCCGAGTCGGGGGAGGTCCTCGTCCGCCGGGTCCGGTTCGCCGAACGGCGCGCGTGACAGCGCCCGGTGCGGATGTACCCGGTGACGGTGAGGTGGAAGCGCCCGCGACGCGGCGGCGGGCCGGGCTACTTCTCCAACGCGCCCATGGCCCGGTCGAGCAACTCGGCCAGCGGGACCGCGCCGTCGCAGGCCACCCATCCCTGGGAGGCCACGTCCAGGCAGGCGAGGGCGGCGGCGGCCAGCGCACTCGCCCTGGGGTCGTCGGGCCGGTCAGCACTCACGCCCAGGCGGCGGGCGACCTCCGGCACCAGCAGTTCCTGCCAGCCCAGTTGCTTCTCGTAGTGCCGGGCGCGCAGGGACGGGGTTTCCTGGAGCATGCGCAGATAGCCGAGTACCTGCTCGGGCGGCGCCGCCTCGTTCATCCGCGTGAGGGCGTCGAAGGACCGGCGCAGTGCCTCCCAGGGCCGCTCGTCGTCGGGGCGGGAGGCGAGCTCCGCCGCGATCCGGTGGCCGGACTCCTCCAGGCGCCCGAGGACGATGTCCTCCTTGGTCCCGAAGTACCGGAACAGGCTGGCGCGCGACAGGCCCACCTCGGCGGCGATCTGGTCGACGGTCGTCCGGTCGAACCCCTGCTCGGTGAAGAGCCGGTGCGCCACCTCCACCACCTCCGCCCGGACCGTCGCACGCACGCGCTCGCGCAAGCCGGGCGGCTTGCCTGCGGACCGGGCGGCGGCGGTACGGGGCGTCTCACTCATATCGGCAGCGTACAACAACGGCTCACTTTGATACCGAGTATCAGTCCTCACTCCCGGTCGTCGTGAGCGACTCGAGGGTCACGCGGCGCCGCCCTGGGCCTCGGCGGAGACGTCGGCGCATTCCTCCCAGGTGGACGCCGAGGTTGGGGAAGGCGGTGACGCCGCCGACGCTGGAGATCTGCACGATGTGACCGGCGCCCTGGGCCCGTTGGGTCTCCATCTGCTCGCGGACCTGCTGGGAAGGATCGCCTCGCCGTGGACGGCCACCCCCTCTTGAGACTCAGTCTCAAGATGATTCACGGATTCGTTGCTGTACGCTGTTCCGCACCCCCGGCGAGGGACGTTCGACAAGGGGAGGACAGGGATGTCTTCACATGTGGCGGCCGGTGACGAAGGCACGTCCGGACTCGACCGGCGTACCGAGTTGAAGGAGTTCCTGCGGTCTCGCAGGGCCCGGCTCAAGCCCGAAGAGGTCGGGCTGCCCTCGCACGGGCGGCGGCGCGTTCCCGGACTGCGGCGCGAGGAGTTGGCGCAGCTCGCGGGGGTGTCGTACGCGTACTACGCGCGCCTGGAACAGGGCTACGGCGAGACCATGTCGGCCGAGGTGCTGGACGCCGTCGCCCGGGCCCTGCGCCTGAACGGGGAGGAGCGGGAGCATCTGGTCCGGCTGGCGCAGCCCGAGCGGCAGAGCGCGACGCAGGCCGTGCCCCCGTCGCAGCCGCTGCGGCCCAGCGTCCGGCATCTGCTCGACGCGCTCGGCGTGCCCGCCTACGTCGTCGACCGGCGCCTGAACATCCTGGGATGGAACCGGCTCGCCACCGTCGTCTTCGGAGACTGGGGCCGCCTGCGGCCCGAGGAGCGCAACGTGGCCCGTCTGGCCTTCCTCTCGCCCGAGGCGCGCGAGAGGTTCGCCGATCCGGATAGCACGACGGAGAGGATCGCCGGCGTGGTGCGCATGAACGCCGGCAAGAGCCCCGGGGACCCGCACTTCTCGTCGCTGATCGAGGAGTTGTCGCAGCAGAGCGAGGAGTTCCGGCGGCTGTGGGCCCGGCATGAAGTGAGCTGCGGGTCCGCCGGCGAGACGGTGCGGATGCGGCACCCCCTGGTGGGAGAGTTCGACCTCGTCCACGAACCGATGGCACTGCCCGGCGGCGCGCCCATGCGGCTGGTCACCTATCACGCCGAACCGGGTTCCCGGTCGGAGGAGGCCCTGCGGATGCTGGCCAGTTGGGAGATGGAGCCGCTCGGCTGACCCCGCGGCCTCATGCGGCCAGGAGCGCGGCCGGTGACGACGCCCGGTCCACGGGAAGGGAACCGTGGAGGGGGCCGTCGACACGGGACAGGGGCAGGCCGGTGCCGCCGTGGGTGTGGGCGATGATCTCGGCGGTGATCGAGATCGCCGTCTCCTCGGGCGTGTGGGCGCCGAGGTCGAGTCCGATCGGTGAGCGCAGGCGCGCGAGGTGCTCCTCGGGCACGCCTGCCTCACGCAGACGTTCCCGTCGGTGTTCGTGGGTGCGGCGGGACCCCATCGCGCCGATGTAGCCGACCGGGAGGTCGAGGGCCAGGCGGAGCAGGGGGATGTCGAACTTGGCGTCGTGGGTGAGGACGCAGATCGCGGTGCGGGCGTCGACCTCGGCGCCCTCCAGGTAGCGGTGCGGCCAGTCGGCGACGACCTCGTCCGCGCACGGGAAGCGCTCGTGGGTGGCGAAGACGGGGCGGGCGTCGCAGACGGTGACCCGGTAGCCGAGGAAGCGCCCTGCCTGGCTGAGGGCGGCGGCGAAGTCGACGGCGCCGAAGATCAGCATGCGGGGCGGCGCCGCGCGGGTGTGGACCAGGAGCGTCAGCTTCTCCGGACTGGTGTCGGCGTCCCCGCCCACCTCGACGCGGGCGGTCCGGCCCGCCCGCAGCAGAGCGCGGACCTGGGTGGCCGCCGCCCGGTCCGCCCGCCGGTCGCCCAGTGTCCCGTCGTACGCGCTGCCGCTCCCGACGACGGACAGGGTGCGGCCGAGGAAGCGCCGCGGCCCGTCGATCACCTGCGCCACGGCGACGGGGACACCGGCCGACGCCTGTTCCAGGGTGGAGGCCAGGTGGGGATGGTCGGCGGGGTCGATCCGCTGGACCAGTACCTCCAGTTCGCCGCCGCAGGTCAGGCCCACGGCGAAGGCGTCGTCGTCGGAGTAGCCGAACGAGGCCCGTATCGGGGGTTCGCCCGACTCCAGGACCTGCGTGCACAGCTCGTAGACGGCGCCTTCCACGCACCCTCCGGAGATGCTGCCGACCGCGTTGCCGTCGGTGTCCACGGCCAGGGCGGTGCCGGGGGGCAGGGGTGCGCTGCCGCTGACCCGGATGACGGTGGCGAGGGCGAAGGGACGGGCCTCGCGGCACCAGCGGTACAGCGTGTCCGCGATGTTCAGCATGAGGGGCTCTCCTGGGGCGGTGTGGGGAGCCGCCGCCGCGCCGGCATGGGGGGATGGTGGGGCGCGGCGGCGGGCCGATGAGGGGGGCGGATCTCAGGGCCCCGGCCGGATGGCGGAGGGGCCCGGTGCCGCCCCGGGTTCAGAGCAGGGCTTCGGCGGTGATGGGCAGTTCACGGACGCGGCGTCCCGTGGCGTGGAAGACCGCGTTGGCGAGGGCGGGTGCCACCCCGATCTGCACGAGCTCGCCGAGACTCTTCACGCCGATGGGGCCGGCCTTGTAGTCCTCCCCGTCGAGGTAGACGGCCTTGAGGTCGGGGACGTCGGCGTTGACGGGCACGAGGTAGTCGGCGAGGTTGGCGTTGACGATCCGGCCGTCGCGGTGGTCGGTGACCGTGTGCTCCAGCAGGGCCGCGCCGATGCCGCCCACCATGCCGCCGACGGCCTGGCTCTCGGCGAGCTTGGGGCTGATGATCCGGCCGGCGTCGTACACGCCGAGCATCCGCCGCACCCGGACAAGACCGAGCCGGGCGTCGACGGCCACCTCGGCGAACATCGCGGCGTAGCCGTACATCGAGAACCGGCTCTCCTCCTCCGGGGTGTACGACCCGCGCGCCTCCAGGTGGGTGCGGTTGTTGCGGGCCAGGAGCTGCCGGTAGGTCTCCCCGCGCGTGGAGTCGCCCCGCACGTGCAGCCGGCCGCCGCGGACCACGACGTCGTCGGCGTCGACGCCGTGCAGCGGTGAGCGTTCGTCCTCGACCGCGAGCGTGATGGCCTGCTGCCGCAGCTTGTCGCAGGTGTCCTGCACGGCGGACCCGACGCTGAGCATGGTCTGCGAGGCGCCCTGCGCCGGGGCCGGCGGCATCGCGGAGTCGCCGAGCCGGAAGGTGACGTGGCGTACCGCCAGGCCGAGGGCGTCGGCGGCGACCTGGGACATGGAGGTGTAGGTGCCCGTGCCGGTGTCGTGGGTCGCGGACCGGACGACCGCGGTGCCGTCCGCGTCGAGCCGGGCGTGGGCCTGGGCCTGCCCGCGGAAGACGTCGTAGCAGCCGGTGGCCACGCCGGTGCCGATGAGCCAGTCGCCGTCCCGCCGGGAGCGCGGCCGGGGATCGCGCCGGTGCCAGCCGAAGGCGCGGGCGCCGACGCGGAAGCACTCACGCAGCCGCCGGGTGGAGAAGGGCTGCCGGGTCGACGGGTCCTCACCCGGTTCGTTGCGCAGCCGCAGCTCGATCGGGTCGATGCCGAGCTTGTGGGCGAGTTCGTCCATGGCGGTCTCGATGACGAAGGCGGCGCTGCCGTAGCCGGGGCCGCGCATCCACAGCGGGGTGCTGACGTCGAGCGGCACGATCCGGGGGTTCTGGCTGACGTTGGGCACCGCGTAGAGCATCTGGCCGAGCGCCAGGTTGGCCTCCCAGAACTGCTCGTAGCGTGAGGTCTCGTACTTCAACTCGTGGGTCATCGCGGTCAGCCGCCCGCGCCGGGTGCTGCCCAGGCGCAGCTGGTACTCGTAGGCGGGCCGGTAGCCCACGGTGAAGTACATCTGCCTGCGGGTCAGCGCGAGTTTCACCGGGCGGCCGATCTCGCGTGCGGCGAGCGCCGCGATGGTGACGTGCGGCCAGGCCCTGAGGGCGCTGCCGAACGCCCCGCCGATGAACGGCGAGAGGACACGCACGTTCTGCAGCGGGATGCCGAACACGGCCGCCAGTTCGTTCTGCGTGCCGATCACCCACTGGGTCTTGTCCCACACGGTGAGCCGGTCGCCGTCCCAGCGGGCGACGGTGGCGTGCGGCTCCATCGGATTGTGGTGGTTGCGGGAGAGCCGGTACGTCATCTCCAGCCGGACGTCCGCGGCGTCCAGCGCTTCCTGGGCGTTGCCCCGGGCGTAGGGCCGCGCGAAGGGCGCGGGACCCTCCTGGGCCGGGCCGCGGGTGAGGTCGGTCGACGGCTTCTCGGCGGCGTAGGAGACCTTGACCAGGCTCGCGGCGTGCTGCGCGGCCTCCAGCGTGGTGGCCAGGACGACGGCGACCGGCTGGCCGAAGAACCGCACCGTGTCGTCCTGGAAGACGTGCAGCCGCTCCCCCGGGAAGGCGTTGCTGACCCGGTTCTCACGGTAGGCCAGCCTGGGCCTGTCGAGGTGGCTGATGACGCCCAGGACGCCGGGCTGGGCATCGGCGGCGCGGCTGTCGATGCCGGTGATGCGGCCTCGGGCGATGGTGCTGTCGACGACTACGGCGTGCACGGCGCCATCGATGTCGTGGTCGGCGGCGTACTTGGCCTGGCCGGTCACCTTCAGCCGTCCGTCCACCCGGGACAGCGGCGCTCCGACGGCTGCCTGCGGCTGCGGGCTCACTTGCCACCTCCTACGACGCGCAGTTGGCGCTCGACGGTCCGTTTGAGCAACTCGACTTTGAAGCGGTTGTGGTGGAGGGGGCGGGCCCCGTCCGCCGCCCGTTCGGCGGCCTCGGCCCACAGGGCGTTCGACGGCCGTCGCCCGATCAGCTGCCGCTCGACGGCGTGCAGCTTCCAGGGCACGGTGCCCACGCCCCCGGCGGCCGCCCTCGCCTCGCGGATCAGCCCGCCGCTGATGTGCAGGGCGACCGCAGCCGAGGTGAGCGCGAACTCGTAGGACTGCCGGTCGCGCACCTTCAGATAGCCCGACCTGAGCGGGCGCGGCAGCGCCGGTATCTCGACTGCGGTGATCAACTCGCCCTGGCGCAGGGCGTGTTCGCGGTCGGGTGTGCTGCCCGGCTCGAGCAGGAAGTCGGCGAAGGGCACGGTGCGTTCGCCGGCCGGGCCCAGCAGGTGCACGGTCGCCTCCAGTGCGGCGAAGGCCACGGCGACGTCGGAGGGGTGGGTGGCCACGCAGTCGTCGGAGGTGCCGAGGATGGCGTGGGTGCGGTTGACACCGTCGCGCGCCGCGCAACCCGAGCCCGGCGCACGCTTGTTGCAGGCGGCCGACACATCGCGGAAGTACGTGCAGCGGGTGCGCTGCATGATGTTGCCGCCGATGGTGGCCATGTTGCGCAGCTGCGCCGACGCGCTCAGCTCCAGCGCCTGCGAGATCACCGGGTACAGGGCGCGCACGCCTCGGTGGGCGGCGGCCTCCGACATCCGCACCAGGGCACCGATGCGCAGGCCTCCGCGCCGGGTGACCACGATCTCGCGCAGGGGCAGGGCGCTGATGTCGACCAGGGTGCGGGGGCGTTCGACGGTCTCGCGCATCAGGTCGACCAGCGTGGTGCCGCCGGCGATGTACCGGCCGCCGTCGCGGCCCGCGTCGAGGGCCTCACGGGTGGTGGCGGCCTTCGTGAAGGAGAAGGGATGCATCGGTCCTCACTTCCGGCCGGCGGCCTGCTCGACCGCCCGCACGATGTTCACGTAGGCACCGCAGCGGCAGATGTTGCCGCTCATGAACTCCCGGATCTCCTCCGGTGAGCCCGTGTGCCCCTCGTCGATGCAGCCGACGCCGGACATGATCTGGCCGGAGGTGCAGTAGCCGCACTGGAAGGCGTCGTGGTCGATGAACGCCTGCTGCAGCGGGTGCAGCCGCTCCCCCTTCGACAGGCCCTCGATGGTGGTGACCTCGGCGCCGTCCAGCCGGACCGCCAGCGTCAGGCAGGAGTTGACCCGGCGGCCGTCGACCAGAACGGTGCACGCGCCGCAGGCACCGGCGTTGCAGCCCTTCTTCGAGCCCGTCAGGCCGAGGTGTTCACGCAGCAGGTCCAGCAGCGAGGTCCGGTTGTCGACCGTGACGGTGCGGCGCTCGCCGTTGACGGTCAGGGAGACGCGGCTGCGGGGCGGCGCCTGGGCGGCGTCCGCGGGCTCGGCACCGAACACGGACGGCCCCGCTGTGAGACCACCCGCGACGACCGCGCCGCCGACGGCGGTGGTGGCGGCGATGACCGTCCGCCGGGAAGGGTCGGACCGAGATGCCTCGGAAGACCCCTCGGGAGATCCCTCGGGTGGAACGACTGCTGACTCGGGGGGTTCGGTGACCATGACCACTCTCTCGGACGACGGAGGACGGACGACGGAAGGCGGAGGGCGGAGGGCGGACGGCGGAAGACGGACTCGGGCGGCGGATTCCGTGGCGGCGGCTGGGCGACCGCTGCGAGTGGGCAGTCCCACCGGGGTGGCCCGGTCTGCCGTGCGCCGGCGGCGCCGGTCGGACCGGCGTCTCTCGCCACGACCCGCCTCCGCGGCCGACGAGGCGGCCCAGCGGTGCGGTACGGCAACCACTGTGCGGCATGTGGCGCGGTACAACGAGCGGAGAGTCTTGGGACGACTCGGGTGTGTACCACTGCTGTGAGTACGTCTGGCAGTAGCAGCCAACGCCGTTGCGTCAGGCTGTGGGGGCCGGCACCGCCAGGGGCCCGCTCGCGCGCAGGGCCGCCGTGCACACGTCCGCGGTCGCAGCCGCGGCCGCAGCCCGGCCGAAGGACCGGGCACGCCACGCCGCTGCCTCGCTCATGCGGCCGAGGATGACCGGATCGGCGGCGATGACCGGCGTGCCGCAGGCCTGCGCCTCGAGGGCGACCAGGCCGAAGGACTCGAGGTAGGACGCAGGCCGCACGACGACGTGGTGTACGCGTTCCGTTCGAGCGTGATGTCGGGGATCGGCACGCCCGGAGCGAGCTGAACGTCGACGACGTTGTACGTGTTCGTGCCGTCCTCCGTGGCGCCCGCGCAGTACACGATGTTCGCCACCTCCTCGGCCCGGCCCAGGACACCCTCGCTCACCAGGAACCCGGCCGCGAGCGCGAAGTCGTCCCCGGGCGTGCGCATGGTGACGGCCAGCGGCCTGCCGCCCAGCCGGATCTCCAGGGGCTCCTCGGCGACCAGCGTGTCCGGGCGCGTGCTCAGCGCACCGTCCCGGATCCGCAGCACGCGCCGGCGCTCGGTGACTCGTCCCATGGCGTGTGGCTTCCCCGCTCAGCACTCGATGACGTTGACGGCCAGGCCGCCGCGGGCGGTCTCCTTGTACTTGACCTTCATGTCGGCGCCGGTCTCCTTCATGGTCTTGATGACCTTGTCGAGGGAGACGTGGTGGCGGCCGTCGCCGCGCAGCGCCATCCGGGCGGCGGTGACGGCCTTGACCGCGGCCATGCCGTTGCGTTCGATGCAGGGGATCTGGACGAGGCCGCCGACCGGGTCGCAGGTCAGGCCCAGGTTGTGTTCCATGCCGATCTCCGCGGCGTTCTCCACCTGTTCGGGGCTGCCGCCGAGGACCTCGGCGAGACCGCCGGCGGCCATCGAGCAGGCGGAGCCGACCTCGCCCTGGCAGCCGACCTCGGCGCCGGAGATGGACGCGTTCTCCTTGAAGAGCATGCCGATGGCGCCGGCCGCGAGCAGGAAGCGGACGATGCCGTCCTCGTCGGCGCCGGGCACGAAGTCGAGGTAGTGGCGCAGCACGGCCGGGATGATGCCCGCCGCGCCGTTCGTCGGTGCGGTGACGACCCGGCCGCCGGCGGCGTTCTCCTCGTTCACCGCCATCGCGTAGAGGGTCACCCACTCCAGCGCGCGGCCCGCCGCGTTGCCCTCGCTGCGCAGCGCCCGGGCCGCCGCCGCGGCCCGGCGACGGACCTTCAGACCGCCGGGGAGGATGCCCTCGCGGCCCAGTCCGCGCGCGACGCAGGACTCCATGACCCGCCAGATCTCCAGCAGGCCCGCGCGGATCTCCTCCTCGGTGCGCCACGCCTTCTCGTTCTCCAGCATCAACGCGGAGATCGACAGACCGGTCTCCTTCGTCAGGCGCAGCAGTTCGTCGCCGGTGCGGAACGCGTGGGGCAGCACCGTGTCGTCGGGTCTGACGCGGTCCGCGCCGACCGCGTCCTCGTCGACGACGAAGCCGCCGCCGACCGAGTAGTACGTCTTCTCCAGCAGCGGCACCCCATCGGCGTCGTAGGCGAACAGGATCATGCCGTTGGCGTGGTACGGCAGCGCGCGCCGGCGGTGCAGGACCAGTTGGGTCGAGGCGTCGAAGCCGATCTCGTGGGCCGGGCCGATCTCGGCGCCGAGGAGCCGGATGCGTCCGGTGTCACGGATCCGGTCGACGTCCAGGTCGGCCCGGGCGACGTCGACCGTGTGCGGTTCGTTGCCCTCCAGGCCGAGCAGGACCGCCTTCGGGGTGCCGTGGCCGTGGCCGGTGGCACCGAGGGAGCCGAACAGCTCCGCCCGGACCGCGGCGGTCTGGGCGAGCAGGCCGTCCTGCTTCAGCCGGGCGACGAACATCCCGGCGGCACGCATCGGGCCGACGGTGTGCGAGCTGGACGGGCCGATGCCGATGGAGAACAGGTCGAAGACGCTGATTGCCACGCCACACTCCGTGGGATTGGCAGGGCGTGACGAGCTGTCACGGCACGCCCCTGGGGGAGGTTGTCGCCTACAGGCCGGGGTACAGCGGGTGCTCGTCGGCCAGGGCCTTGACCCTGGCCTTGAGGGCCTGTGCGTCGTACGACGGCTTCAGCGCCTCGGCGATGACGTCGGCGACCTCGGCGAAGTCCGCCGCCGTGAAGCCGCGGGTGGCCAGGGCCGGGGTGCCGATGCGCAGGCCGGAGGTGACCATCGGGGGGCGCGGGTCGTCGGGGACGGCGTTGCGGTTGACCGTGATGCCGACCTCGTGGAGGCGGTCCTCGGCCTGCTGTCCGTCCAGCTCGGACGCGCGCAGGTCGACCAGGATCAGGTGGACGTCGGTGCCGCCGGACAGCACGTTCACCCCGGCCGCCCGCACATCGGGCGCGGTCAGCCGCTCGGCGAGGATCTTCGCGCCCTCGACCGTACGGCGCTGACGCTCCTTGAACTCCTCGCTGGCCGCGACCTTGAAGGAGACCGCCTTGGCCGCGATCACGTGCTCCAGGGGGCCGCCCTGGAACCCCGGGAAGACCGAGGAGTTCAGCTTCTTCGCGAACTCCCGCTTCGCCAGGATGATGCCGCCGCGCGGCCCGCCCAGGGTCTTGTGCGTCGTGGACGTCACCACGTCCGCGTACTCCACCGGGTTCGGGTGCAGCCCCGCCGCGACCAGACCCGCGAAGTGCGCCATGTCCACCCACAGGTACGCCCCTACCTCGTCGGCGATGCGCCGGAACTCCGCGAAGTCCAGCTGCCGCGGGTACGCCGACCATCCGGCGATGATCACCTTCGGCCGGTGCTCCTTCGCGAGCCGCTCCAGCTCCGCCATGTCGACCAGGCCGGTCGTGGCGTCCACGTGGTACGGGACGACGTCGAACTGCCTGCCCGAGAAGTTGATCTTCATGCCGTGGGTGAGGTGTCCCCCGTGGGCGAGATCCAGGCCCAGGACGGTGTCGCCGGGCCGGGCCAGCGCGAACAGCGCCGCCTGGTTGGCCGAGGCGCCGGAGTGGGGCTGGACGTTGGCGTACTCGGCCCCGAACAGCTCCTTGACCCGGTCGATGGCGATCTGCTCGGTGACGTCGACGTGCTCACAGCCGCCGTAGTAGCGGCGTCCCGGGTAGCCCTCGGCGTACTTGTTGGTCAGCACCGAGCCCTGCGCCTGAAGCACCGCGACGGGCGCGAAGTTCTCCGAGGCGATCATCTCCAGGGTCGACTGCTGGCGCTCCAGCTCGGCGTCGACCGCGGCGGCCACCTCCGGGTCGAGCTGGTGCAGGGGCTGGTCGAACAGGGTCATCGGCGGTCTCCTTGAGTGGGGGCGCGGCGGGCGGCGCGGGCACCGGCGGTCAGCACACGACGGCCGGGGCGGCGGGGACGAGGGTGCGGCGCAGGCGGTTGAAGAACTTCGGCACGCCGGTCGCCACGACGACACCCTCGGTACGCACGTGCCGCCCGCCGGCCAGGGTGACGGTGCGGGCGACGGGGTCGAGCCCTGCCGCGCGCTCGCCGAGCGCGAGCGCCTCGGCGTCGACGTCTCCCTCGAGGAAGTCCTTGGACAGCGGCGGGCGGTCGTAGGGAGCGTGGCGCTCCTCCCCCACGACGACGATCTCGCCGTCGTAGCCCTGTGCGCGCAGCGCGCGGACCGTGCTCAGGCCCGCCGGCGACGCTCCGACGACGGTGGTGCTCCTCATGCCGGCTCCTGACGGGAGGGTGTTCCGCGAATGTCTCGCATAACACAACGACGCTCGCTATACGCAACATGCTTTCGGCGTGGCACAGGTGTTGTCAAGGGAGGTGCCGCATATCGATGTCCGGGGGTCAGCGTGTGGGGCCGACGTCGAGCTCGCTCTGCAGCGGACCGGCTGATGCCCTTGCCGCTCTCGACGACGTGCGACAGGTACCGCCGGTCGCACTCCCCTCGGGGACATCCACTGTCAAGGGGCGGGTGGAGCGAAGTCTCCACCCCGGTGAAAAACGAGAGCACCCGGGCCACTTCCGCCGGCCCACCCCTTGACCGCTCGGCCGCCCCCATTCGATGATGTTGCGCATAGCTCACCGCGTTGCGCAATTCGCACCACCGACCGACGGAGGAAGGCATGTCTCCTCGACCGCAGCCCGGCCGTGAGTTCATCCTCACCCTTTCCTGTCCCGACCAGGCGGGCCTCGTCCACGCCGTGACCACCTTCCTCGTGAGCCATTCCGGCAACATCCTGGAGAGCCAGCAGTTCGGCGACCTCCCGCAGAACCGCTTCTTCATGCGGGTGCACTTCGACGTCTCGGAGCCCGGCATCACCCTGGAGGACCTGCGCACCGGATTCGGCCCCGTAGGCCAGGCGTACGGCATCACCTGGCAGTTGCGCGACGCGTCGGTCCCGACGCGCACACTGATCATGGTGTCGAAGTTCGGCCACTGCCTGAACGACCTGCTGTTCCGCAAGTCCACGGGCACCCTCGACATCGAGATCCCGGCGATCGTCTCCAACCACCGCGACTTCGAGGCGCTGGCACGGAGCTACGGCATCCCCTTCCACCACATCCCGGTGACCAAGGAGACCAAGGCGCAGGCCGAGGCGCGGCTGCTGGAGCTGGTGCGCGAGCTGGACGTCGACCTGGTGGTGCTGGCCCGCTACATGCAGATCCTCTCCGACGACCTGTGCAAGCAGCTCGACGGCAAGGCCATCAACATCCACCACTCGTTCCTGCCGAGCTTCAAGGGAGCCCGGCCGTACGTCCAGGCGCACGAGCGCGGCGTGAAGCTCGTCGGCGCCACGGCGCACTACGTCACGCCCGACCTCGACGAGGGCCCGATCATCGAGCAGGACGTCGTCCGTGTGGACCACTCCCGCACCCCCGACGAGCTGGTCACCATCGGCCGCGACGTCGAGGCGCAGGTACTCGCCCGCGCCGTCGAATGGCACAGCCGCAGCCGGGTGCTGGTGAACGGACACTGCACCGTGGTCTTCCGCTGACGCGACGGGCCGTGCGACCATGCGCGCGGCCGAAAACCGGCCGTCCCACGCCGCCGTTCGCGACCCGTGGGGCCGGTGCGACCTCTTGAAGATCCGGGGACACCCCTGCCTATAGTTGCGGTATGGGCAACTACACCGCAGATAGCGAAACATCGGGTCCCGCGGTGAGTGGGGTGCAGTCCGTCGACCGCGCCGTCAGCGTCCTGGAGATCCTCGCCCGGCGCGGCGAGGCGGGCGTCAGCGAGGTCGCCGCCGAGATCGACGTCCACAAGTCGACGGCGTTCCGCCTGCTCGGGGCTCTGGAGGCGCGCGGCCTGGTCGAGCAGACGGCCGAGCGGGGCAAGTACCGGCTGGGTTTCGGCATCGTCCGCCTGGCCGGCGCGGTCACCGGCCGCCTCGACATCACCCAGCAGGGCCGGCCCGTGTGCGAGCGGCTCAGCGAGGAGATCGGCGAGACCGTCAACATCGCCGTCCTGCAGGAGCACTTCGCCGTCAGCCTGTGTCAGGTGCGCGGCCCGGGCGCCGTCGGCACCCACAACTGGGTCGGCCAGCTCACGCCGGTGCACGCCACGTCGAGCGGCAAGATCCTGCTGGCCCACCTGCCGGCGCAGGAGCGCGCCGGTGTGCTCGAGGAGTCCGGCATGCGGAAGCTGACGCAGCACACGCTGACGGCCAGGACGAAGCTGGAGAAGAACCTCGCCGAGGCGCGCGAGCGCGGGTACGCGTGGACGCTGGAGGAGCTGGAGATCGGTCTGCACGCCATGGCGGCTCCGATCCGCTCCCGCGACGGCCGGGTCATCGCCGCGCTCAGCGCCTCCGGCCCCGCGTACCGCTTCACCGAGGAACGCATGCACGAGCTGGCACCCTCGCTGATCGGCGGCGCGCAGGAGATCAGCCACCGGATGGGCCATCCGGGCTGACACCCCTCGGCGGCACCCGGCCCGGCGGAGTTTCAGCGCACTCGGCTCAGCGGCGACCGTGCCGGTGTCGCCCCGACGCCCCAACGCGCTGTCACGCGTACCGCGTCGGCCGTGGAGGCGACGTCGTGCACGCGCAGGCACCAGACGCCCTGGGCCGCGGCGAGGACGGACACAGCGGCCGTCGCGGCGTCCCGCAGCCGAGCGGGGCGGGGTTCTCCCGTCGTCCGGTCCGCCAGCAGGCCGCCCAGGAACGACTTGCGCGACGCGCCCACGAGCACGGGGTGTCCGAGGGCCACGACGTCCCCGAGGCGGCCCAGCAGCTCCCAGTTGTGGTCGGGCGTCTTCGCGAAGCCCAGCCCCGGGTCGACGATCAGGCGGTCCGGCCCCATGCCCGCCTCCAGCGCCGCGTCGATCCTCAGCCGCAGCTCGTCGAGCACATCGGTCACGACGTGGTCGTAGACGGCCCTCCCCCGCATGCCGGCGGAGTGCCCGCGCCAGTGCATCAGCACGTAGGGCGTGCCCGCCCGGGCCGCCAGCGGCAGCATCGCCGGATCGGCCAGGCCCCCGGAGACGTCGTTGATCAGTCGGGCGCCCGCGTCCAGGGCGCGGGCGGCGACCTCGGCCCGCATGGTGTCGACGCTCACGGTCGCGCCGGCCGCGGCGAGTTCGCGGACCACGGGCAGGACGCGTCGCAGTTCCTCCTCGACCGGTGGGCGGGCCGCGCCGGGACGGGTGGACTCGCCGCCCACGTCCACGATGTCCGCGCCCTGTTCGAGCAGCGCGAGACCGTGTGCGACGGCCGCGTCCGCCGCGAACGACAGCCCGCCGTCGGAGAACGAGTCCGGAGTGACGTTCACGACGCCCATGACCAGCGTCCGGCCGGGCCGCGGCAGTCCGTGCGGGTGAACTCCGGGCGCGCCGGGGCGGGGAGAGGTGGTGGCGTGAGCCGTGACGGTCACAGGAGTCCAGCTTTCGAACGTACGACGATGAGGTGCTGCCGCGTACGGCACGGTGGGAGCCCCTCGACAGGGGCTCCCACGGGGAGGACGGGCGAACCCGTCCACGGTCCCCGGACGTAGGCCGTCAGACGTCGCGTCGGACGTATTCCGTCGCCGCGTCGAGCAGCCAGTCCGCCAGGTAGCCGGCGAACGTCGAGCGCACCAGGACCCAGAACCCGGCCCTCGGATCGTCGCGGGCGACCAGGACGACCTGTGCGCGGCCCAGGGTCGTCTGGGCACAGCGTCCGGGGCCGAAGGCCCGCGGGTGCAGGTCCAGCGGGCAGCCGTGGGCCAGCAGGTCGCGGGCGCGGGGGCCCGTGACCAGGAGGGTGGTGCGCTGCGCGGAGACGTCGATCACGGAGACGAACTCGTCGCCCGCGGCCTCCCGGATCCGGCCCTCCAGGTCCCGCTCGCTCCCCGGCGGTCCCACCAGCAGCCACTCGTCCGGGCCGAGCCACAGCGCGGTCAACTCCCCCGCTCGGACGACGGTGTTCGGCTGGAGGGGCAGCTGGAGGTCCAGTGCGAGCCCGACGGCTTCCGCCGCCGCTCCCTTGGCGTCGAGGCGCACGTTGATCTGGGTCAGGAAGGGGAGTTCGGCCAGCCGGATCGCGCCCCCGGAGGCGCGTGTCGCGGTGGCGAGGCGGTCCGCGGCCTGCGCCAGGGGGCTGCGGAGCGGGGCGGTCAGGGCGTTGTCAGCCATCGCGGCGGGCTCCCTCGGGGTCGTAGAGGACGGGGCTGGCGACGGTCACCGGGACAAGCCGGTCGCCCACGGGGGCGTAGAGGCGCTCGCCGATACGGTTCCGGCCGCCCTTGATCAGGGCGAGCGCGAAGGTCCGGCCGAGGGCGGCGCTGCGATAGCTGGACGTGACGTGGCCGAGCATCGGGACGGGCGGGGCCGGCAGCACGCTCTCCGAGACCAGGTGGGTGCCTTCCGGGAGGAAGGTGTCCGGGTCCTCGGGCAGGACACCGACCAGATGCTTGCGGTCGGGACGGGCGGTGTCGGCACGGGCGTGGGAGCGCTTGCCGATGAAGTCCGGCTTCTTCTTCGACACCACCCAGCTCATGCCGAGGTCCTGGGGCGTGACGGTGCCGTCCGTGTCCTGGCCGATGATGGGGTAGCCCTTCTCGGCGCGCAGGACGTGCATGGTCTCCGTGCCGTACGGGGTGATGCCGTGGGGGGCGCCGGCCTCGTACACGGCCTCCCACAGGGCGAGGGCCTGCCAGGGCGACACGTTGATCTCGTAGGCGAGTTCGCCGGAGAAGCTGATCCGGCAGACTCTGGCCGCGATGCCCGCGACGGTCGTCTCGCGCCACGCCATGAACGGGAAGTCCTCGTTGGCCACGGCGAGTCGGGGCGCGAGCGCGCCGAGGACCGCCCGGGACTGCGGGCCGACCAGGGCGACCGTGGCCCACTGCTCGGTCACGGACGTGCAGTGGACCTTCAGCTCCGGCCACTCGGTCTGGAGCCACTCCTCCATCCAGTCCAGTACGGCGGCGGCGTTGCCCGTCGTCGTGGTGACCAGGAAGCGGTCCTGGGCGAGGCGGATGACCGTGCCGTCGTCGAAGACCATGCCGTCCGGGCGGCACATGACGCCGTAGCGGATCATGCCGGCCTTCAGGGTGCTCATCATGTTGGTGTAGAGCCGGTCGAGGAAGACGCCGGCGTCCGGGCCCTGTACGTCGATCTTGCCGAGGGTGGAGGCGTCCATGAAGGCCACGCCCTCGCGGGCCGCCCGGCACTCGCGCAGCACGGCGGCCGCCATGTCCTCGCCGTCCTGCGGGTAGTACCAGGGGCGCTTCCACTGGCCGACGTTCTCGAACAGCGCGCCGTGCGCGACGTGCCACGCATGGATGGCAGTCGTGCGGACCGGGTCGCTCAGCGTGCCTCGGTCGCGGCCCGCGAGGGCGGCGAAGGAGACCGGCGTGTACGGCGGGCGGAACGTGGTCGTGCCGAGCGCCGAGATGTCCACGCCGAGGAGTTCCGCGACGACGCCACTGGCCAGGACACCGGACGTCTTGCCCTGGTCGTTGGCGGTGCCGGCCGTCGTGTAGCGCTTGGTGTGCTCGACCGAGCGCAGTCCGGCGCCGGCCGCACGGGCCAGGTCGTCGACGGTGACGTCACGCTGGAGGTCGACGAAACGGGGGGCGTCCGAGTCGCCCGGGACGACGTACACGTGCATGGGGGGCGTCGGCCGCGGCTGTTCGGCCACCTCGGGGAGGCGGGGCGCCTCAGCCGTGTAGCCCTCGGCCTCGACGGCGCGCGCACCGGCGGCCGCGCCCTGTGCCAGGACAGTGGCCGGGTCGAGGGCACCGCTCGCGCTGCCGACGACCTCGACGGCCTGGCGGGTGGTGTCGGGGACGAAGGAGCCCAGCGTGTCGTCGTAGCGCAGTCTGCCGCCCGACTGGCTGAACAGGTGGGCCACCGGGTTCCAGCCGCCGGAGACCAGCAGCAGGTCGGCGGCGAACTCCCGTCGGCCCGCGGACTCTCCGTACGGGGCGACGGTCACCGCGGTGAGGCGCGCGTCGCCGCCTTCCGTGCCGGTGACGGCGTGGCCGGGCAGAACCTCGATGCCGGCCGCCCTCGCGCGCTCGGCCCACTCGCCCGGTTCAGGGCGGGTGTCGACGATCGCCGTGATGGCCAGGCCCGCCGAGGCGAGGTCGAGGGCCGCCGCGTAAGCGCTGTCGTTCGTCGTGAAGACGACCGCGTGGCGGCCGGGCAGGACGCCGTGCCGGTTGGCGTAGGCGCGGGCCGAGGAGGCCAGCATCACGCCGGGGCGGTCGTTGTCCGCGAAGGCCAGCGAGCGCTCGTGGGCGCCGGTGGCGAGGACGACCCGGCGGGCGCGGATGCGCCAGACGCGTTCGCGGGAGACGTTCTCGGGGGCGTCGGCGCCGAGGTGGTTCGTGCGGCGCTCGACGGCGAGGAGGTGGTTGTCGTCGTAGTAGCCGAAGACGGTGGTGCGGGAAAGGACGCGCACCTCGGGGGCGGCGTCGAGCCGGCCGGTGACGTCCTGGACCCAGTCGAGGTGTTCGGCCGTGCCCAGGAGGCTGCCGCCGAGTTCGGGTCGGTCGTCGGCGAGGATGACGCGGGCGCCGCTGTGCGCTGCCGCCGCCGCTGCCGCGAGGCCGGCCGGGCCGGCGCCCACGATCAGCAGGTCGCAGTGGGCGTGTACGGCGTCGTAGCGGGCGGGGTCCGGCTCGGTGGCGAGGCGGCCCTGGCCGGGGAGGCTGCTCGCGACCAGGCCGTCATGGAGCTCGACGGTGGTGGCCGGGAGCATGGGCTCCGGGAACGGTTCCTCGATCTGGACGACCGCGTTGGGTTCCTCGACGCCGGCGGAGAAGATGCCTCGGGGGCGGCCGAGCTTGATGCTGGTGCCGGCCTGGATGACGCCGTTGGCGAGGAGGGCGGAGGCGAGGGTGTCGCCGCGGTAGCCCTGGTATCGAGTGCCGTCGAAGGTGAAGGTGAGGGGGGTGTCGCGGTCGATGCGGCCGCGGGTCGCGTGGCGGAACGGCTGAGTCTCGCCCCCGCCGCCCCTGCCCGTCCCGTCCTGAAGGGGCTCCGCCCCTTCGACCCCGCCAAGCTTGTCATTCAGCAGCGGGTGGGCGGGGGCTGGTCGCGCCCCGCGGCGGAGCCGCATATCGGCACTGCCCCGCGCCCCTTCTGGGGCTGCCGCCCCAGACCCCGCTGACAACACCGACCTCGGTTCAAGCGTTGCCGGGCGTTCCTCTCCCGACCTGTACACCATCAGGATCTCGTTCGTCGACGTGTCCCGCACGGCGTTGAACCAGCGGCGGCAGCCCGACGCGTGGGTCCAGCGCTCGGCGAAGGGGCCCTTGGGGTTGTCGCGGAAGAAGAGGTAGCGGGCCCATTCCTCGTCGGAGAGGGACGCCGGGTCCTCCGGGTACGGCACGTGGGCCTGACCGCCGTAGTGGAACTCGGCCTCGTCGCGGGGCCCGCACCACGGGCAGGGGATGAGCAGCATGGATCGGCTCCCAGATTCCAGTGGTCCTAGTGGGCCACCGCGGCCGCGCCGTGCTCGTCGACGAGCGCGCCGGTGGTGAAACGGTCGAGCGAGAAGGGGGCGTTGAGGGCGTGCGGGGTGTCGTGGGCGATGGTGTGGGCGTAGACCCAGCCGACGCCCGGCGTGGCCTTGAAACCGCCCGTTCCCCAGCCGCAGTTGAGGTAGAGGTTGTCGACGGGGGTGAGCCCGATGATCGGGGAGGCGTCGGGGCTGACGTCGACGATGCCGCCCCAGGTGCGCAGGACGTGGGCGCGGGCGAAGACCGGGAAGAGTTCCAGGGCCGCCGACATCTGCTCCTCGATGATGTGGAAGGCGCCGCGCTGGGTGTAGGAGTTGTAGGCGTCGATGCCCGCGCCCATCACCAGCTCGCCCTTGTGGGCCTGGCTGACGTACACGTGGACCGCGTTGGACATGACCACCGTGGGGTGGACGGGCTCCAGGAGCTCCGACACCAGCGCCTGCAACGGGTGGCTCTGGAGCGGGAGTTCGATGCCCGCCATGGCGGCGAGGACCGAGGTGTGGCCCGCCGAGCACAGGGCCACCTTGCCCGCCGCGATGGGGCCCAGGTTCGTCCGGACGCCCACCACCCGGTTGCCGACCACCTCCAGGCCGGTGACCTCGCAGTTCTGGATGATGTCGATGCCGGCGGCGTCCGCCGAGCGGGCCAGGCCCCAGGCCACGTGGTCGTGCTTGGCGATGCCGGCGCGCGGCTGGTAGGTGGCGCCGAGAACCGGGTAGCGCACGTCCGGGGAGGTGTTGACGATCGGGCAGACGTCCTTGACGCCGTCCGCGTCGAGCCACTCCGCGTCCACGCCGTTGAGGCGGTTCGCCTCCACGCGGCGCACGCTGTCGCGGACGTCCTGGAGGCTGTGCGCGAGGTTCAGCACGCCACGCTGGGAGAAGAGGATCGGGTAGTCGAGTTCCTCCGCCAGGCCCTCCCAGAGCTTGAGGGCGTGCTCGTAGATGCCGGCGCTCTCGTCCCACAGGTAGTTGGAGCGGATGATGGTGGTGTTGCGGGCCATGTTGCCGCCCGCCAGCCAGCCCTTCTCCAGCACGGCGACGTTCGTGATGCCGTGGTTCTTCGCCAGGTAGTGGGCGGTGGCGAGGCCGTGTCCGCCGCCGCCGACGATGACGACGTCGTACGAGCGCTTCGGCTCGGGGGTGCGCCACAGCCAGTCGGGGTGCTCGGGGAGCTCGGCGCCGGGGGTGCGGGGGCTCATCGGATGTCTCCAGCCAGTGGGGTGTTCAGCGCGTTCATACGGCGGTGGCGTTCCTCTCGGCGGCCTCGACGACGTTGGCGAGCAGCATCGCCCTGGTCATGGGGCCCACGCCGCCGGGCATGGGGGCGAGCCAGCCGGCGACCTGGGCGGCGTCCGGGTGGATGTCGCCGACCAGCCCGTGGTCGGTGCGGGTGATGCCGACGTCCAGCACGGCCGCTCCGGGGCGCAGCATGTCCTTGGTGATCAGCCCGGGTGAGCCGGCGGCCGCGACGACGATGTCCGCCTCGCGTACGTGCCAGGCCAGGCCCTTGGTGCCGGTGTGGCAGAGGGTGACGGTGGCGTTCTCGGAGCGGCGGGTGAGGAGCAGTCCGATGGGGCGTCCGACCGTGATGCCCCGGCCGATCACACACACCCGCGCCCCGGCCAGGGGCACCTCGTGGCGGCGGAGCAGTTCGACGATGCCGCGCGGGGTGCACGGCAGCGGGGCCTCGACGCCCAGGACGAGCCGGCCGAGGTTGACGGGGTGCAGGCCGTCGGCGTCCTTGGCCGGGTCCATGCGTTCCAGTACGGCGTTCGCGTCCAGGTGGCGCGGCAGCGGGAGCTGGACGATGTAGCCGGTGCAGGCCGGGTCGGCGTTGAGTTCGTCGATGACCTCCTCGACCTGCTGCTGGGAGGCGTCGGCGGGCAGTTCCCGGCGGATGGACGCGATGCCCGCCTGCGCGCAGTCGCGGTGCTTGCCGGTGACGTAGGCGTGGCTGCCGGGGTCGTCGCCGACCAGGACGGTGCCGAGCCCCGGCGGGCGGCCGACGGTGGCGGTCACCTTGGCGACGCGCTCCGCGAGGTCGCGGCGGATGCCGGCGGCGGTCGCCTTGCCGTCAAGGAGTTGTGCGGTCATGGGGCGGCACCTCTTCGCACGGTCAGCCACGGAGGCGGGACATGGTCGGGTCGAACAGGGGTTCCTCGGCGACGGTCGCCTCGACGCGCTGGTCGAAGTAGCCGATGTGGACGGTCGTGCCGGGGGCGGTGAGCTCGTCCGGGAGCCAGGCGTAGGCGATGCCCTTGCCGATCGTGTAGCCGTGGGCGGCGCTGGTGACGTAGCCGACCGCGCGGTCGCCGTCGTACACCGGCTCCTTGCCCAGGACGACCGACCGGGGGTCGTCGATGGTCAGGCAGGTCAGCCTGCGCCGCACGTTCTCCTTGCGGCGCTCCAGCGCGGCCTTGCCGATGAAGTCGTCCTTGTCGAGCTTGACGGCGAAGCCGACGCCGGCCTCGTAGGGGTCGTGCTCGTAGGTCATGTCGGTGCCGAAGGAGCGGTAACCCTTCTCCAGGCGGAGGCTGTTGAAGGCGCCGCGGCCGGCGACGACCCCGCCGAGGGGCTTCGCCGCCTGCCACAGGGTGTCCCAGAGTTTCAGGCCCTGGTCGGCGGTGGTGTACAGCTCCCAGCCGAGTTCACCGACGTAGCTCAGGCGCATCGCCGTCACCGGGACGCTGCCGATGTAGGCGCGCTTGGCGCGGAAGTACTTCAGGCCGTCCTTGGAGAAGTCCTCGTCCGTCAGGGGCTGGAGGACCTTGCGGGCGAGCGGCCCCCACAGGCCGATGCAGCAGGTGCCGGGGGTGATGTCACGGACCTGGACCGTGCCGTCGGCGGGGAGGTGGCGGGTGAACCAGTCGAGGTCCAGGTTGCCGTTGGCGCCGACCTGGAAGAGGTCACGGGCGAGGCGGGCGACGGTGATGTCGCTGCGGATGCCGCCGTCGTGGTCGAGGAGCAGGGTGTAGGTGACCGAGCCGACGGACTTGGCGACCTTGCCGGTGCACAGCCGCTCCAGGAAGTCGGCCGAGCCGGGGCCGCTCACCTCCAGGCGCTTGAGGGCCGTCATGTCGTACATCGCGACGGTCTCGCGGGTGGCCTGGGCCTCGGCGCCGACGATGGGCGACCAGAACTGCGCGGCCCAGTCGTTCGGGGTGGGGATGGAACGGCCCTCGACCAGCTTCGCGTTGGCCTCGTACCACTGCGGGCGCTCCCAGCCGTTCGCCTCCAGGAAGAAGGCGCCGTGCTCCTGCTGGCGGGCGTGGAAGGGGCTGGTGCGGATCGGGCGCGGGTCACCGGACGGCTGGAGGGGGTGGAGGATGTCGTAGACCTCGACGAAGTTCTGGCAGTCGCGGGCCAGGACGTACCCCGGGGACAGCTGGTGCGGCTCGAAGCGGTTGACGTCGCACTCGTGCAGGTCGAAGGACGAGCAGTGGCCGTCGACCAGCCATTCGGCCATGGCCCGGCCGACGCCCGCGGAGTGGGTGACCCAGACGGCCTCGGCGACCCAGAAGCCCTTGACGTCCGGGGACTCGCCGAGCAGCGGGAAGTTGTCGGTGGTGAAGGAGAACAGGCCGTTGAGGCCCTCCTCGACCTTCGCCTCCTGCGTGGCGGGCAGGAGGGAGTGGGTCTCGGTCCAGGCGTCCTCGAAGTCCTCCTCGGTGAACTTCAGGACCGAGGGCATGTCGTCGGCCTCGTCGACGGAGAGGATCTCGTCGGCGGTGATCGGCATCGGGCGGTGGCCGTAGTAGCCGATGCCCAGGCCGTCGAAGCGGTCGCGGTAGTAGAGGTCGGCGTCCTGGTGGCGCAGGATCGGGCGGATCGCCTCCTCGGTCTGGCCGGCGAGCGCCGGGACGGGGCCGGTCCAGGCGAGCTGGTGGGCGAGCGGGGTCAGCGGGAGGTTCATGCCGGCCATGCGGGCGATCTTCGGGCCCCAGATGCCGGCGCAGCACACGACGATGTCGGCTTCCAGATCGCCCTGGTCGGTGCGGACGCCCGTCACCTCGCCGTCGGCCGTCAGGACGTCGAGGACCTCGTGGCGGGCGAGGAAGCGTACGCCGCGCTCGGTGGCGCGGCGGATCTGCGCCTCGACGGCGAGGACGGCCTTGGCGAGGCCGTCGGTGGGGACGTGGAGGCCGCCGAGGACCTTGTCACGGTCGAGCAGCGGGTGCTTCTCGACGCACTCGTCGGCGGTGAGGATCCGCGACTCGATGCCCCAGGCGGTGATCCAGCCGTGCCGGCGGTGCAGTTCGGTAAGGCGCTCCGGGGTGGTGGCCACTTCGAGGCCGCCGACCTGGAGGAAGCAGGGCTTGCCGTCGACGTCGAGGGAGCAGAACTTCTCGACGGTGTAGCGGGCCAGCTCGGTCATGGTCTTCGAGGAGTTGGTCTGGAAGACCAGGCCGGGAGCGTGCGAGGTCGAGCCCCCGGTGGCCGGGAGCGGGCCCTGGTCGACCACCGTCACCTCGGTCCAGCCCCGCGCCGAGATCTCGTCCGCGAGAGCCGCGCCGACGACTCCCGCTCCGATGATGACCACACGCGGTCCCGCCATCGCCGCACCTCCGGTTGAGTTGCTTTCTGCGCAACCTGATTCAGGTTGCGCAACTCAATGTGCCTTCCTGCCCAGTGGGTGTCAAGAGGTCCGGTGACGTCGGAGAACGGCCCGGGAAACAGGAATGCCCGGCGGGCGGCGCGTGTCCGTGCGCACCGCCCACCGGGCATCTCCGAAGGGCCTACTTGAGCCAGGCGTCCACCTTGGCGCGGTTGGCCTCGACCCACTTCTTCGCGGCCGCCTCGGGGGCCATCTTGTCGACCGCGATGTACTTCGCCACGACGTTCTGGTCGTCGTTGGTCCAGGTGAAGTTCTTCACCAGGTCATAGGCGGGGCTGCCCGACTTGGCGAACTTCGCGCTGACGATCTTGTCGAGCTTGTACACGGGGTAGTCGCAGGCGACCTTCTCGGCGTCGGCGTCGCAGCCCGCCTTGTACTCGGGCAGCTTGACCTTCTTCAGCGGCACCTCGGACATGAACCACTGCGGCTCGTAGAAGTAGCCGATCACCCATTCCTTGTCCTTCTCCGCCTTGCGGAAGGCCTGGATGAGAGCGGTCTCGCTGCCCGCGTACACCACCTTGTAGTCGAGCTTCAGGTTCTTCACCAGGGCCTCGTCGTTGGTGACGAACGACGGGTCACCGTCGAGGAGTTGGCCCTTGCCGCCGGACTCGGACGTCTTGAACTCGGCCGCGTACTTGTTGAGGTTGTTCCAGTCGAGGATGTCCGGGTGCTCCTTGGCCAGCCACGGCGGCACGTACCAGCCGATGAGACCTTCGTTGCCGGTCGGGCCGGCGTCGACGGCGGTCTTCTGGTCGGTGATGTACTTCTTCTTCAGGTCGTCGTGGCCCCAGTTCTCCACGACGGCGTCGACCTCGCCCGTCCCGAAGCCCTGCCAGGCGATCTCCTCCTTCAGGTCCTTCTGGGTGACCTTGCAGCCGAGGTCGTGCTCCGCCACGTACGCGATGACCGCCGCGTTGGCCTCGTAGCCCACCCACGGGTTGACCGCGAGGTTGAAGGTGCCGCACTTGGCGGAGCCGCCCGAGCCGCCGGCCTCCGAGGAGCTGTCACCGACCTTCGCGCCGCCGCAGGCGGTGAGGGTGAGCCCGAGAACGGCCACGCCCGCTGTGCCGGCCGCGCCGACTCTCCAGTGTCTTGCTTGCCTTGCCATGGTCAGTTGCTCCTTACGCGCTGGTACGCCGCGCCGCTGCCTGAGTGATCCGGTCGAACATGACTCCGAGAAGGACGATGGCGAGCCCTGCGGCCAGTCCCTTCCCGAACAGCTGCCCCTGTGAGAAGCCGGCCACGACGTCGTAGCCGAGGGCGCCCGCTCCCACCAGGCCGCCCACCACAACCATCGACAGCACGTAGATCAGGCCCTGGTTGGTCGCGAGAGTCAGGGCGCCGCGTGCCATCGGCAGTTGGACCTTGGTGATGATCTGCCAGGTGTTGCATCCGGCGGAGGTGGCCGCCTCCACGGTCGTCGCGGGCACGTTCCGCACCCCGTCCGCGATGATCTTCATGGCGACGGGAGCCGCGTAGACGACGGCGGCGACGATCGCCGTGAAGCGGGTCGCGCCGAACAGCGCGAGGAACGGTACGAGATAGACGAACGGCGGCATGACCTGGGCCGCGTCCAGGCTGGGCCGCAGCATCCGGTCCACGAGTGCGCTGCGTCCCATCCACACGCCGAAGACGATGCCGAGAAGCATCACGAGCACCGTGGCGACGAGGGTCGAGGCCAGCGTCGTCATGCCGTCCGACCACACGCCGGTGGCGACCAGCAGCCCCACGCACACCGCCGTGGTGAGGCCGGCGCGCAGCCCGCCGAGGACGACGCCGAGCGCGATCAGCACGGCGCCGACGAGCCACCACGGGGAGTCGGTGAGCAGCGACTGGAAGGGGTTGAGCAGCCCGTTGGTGATGACGTCGCGGACGGCGTTGGTCAGGCCCGAGAGGTTGTCCTGCACCCAGGTCGTCGCGGTGTCGGCCGCGCTCGCGATGTTGCTGCCGATCCCGCCCTCGCCCGGGAACTCCGCCGCCCAGACGTAGGTGTGCGACATGTAGATCAGGACGGCCGTCGCCGCGGCGCCCGCGCCCAGCAGCGGCCGCCGCCACGCCAGGAAGCGGTTCTTCGACCGCCGGGCCTCCTCCTCGCGCGCGCTGGCCGCGGTCGTGACCCGGTCCAGCACGATCGCCATGACGACGATGGACAGGCCCGCGTTGAAGGCCGTGCCCACGTCGAGCGACTGCAGCGCCTGTACGACGGTCTTGCCGAGGCCGGGCGCGTCGATCAGCGCCGCGATGGTCACCATGGCCAGGGCGGCCATGATGGTCTGGTTGACGCCCATCACGACGGTTCGCTTGGACATCGGCAGCAGGACCTTCAGCAGGGCCTGGCGCCGCGTCGCCCCCAGCGAGCCGGCCGCCTCCACCGTGGTCTCGGGCACGGAACGGATGGCGTGGGCGGTGATGCGTATCGCCGGCGGTGCCGCGTAGATCACCGTGGCGATGGTGGCGGAGGCTCCGCCGATGAGGAAGAACAGGGTCAGCGGGGCCAGGTAGACGAAGGTCGGCATCGTCTGCATGAAGTCCAGCACGGGCGTGATGATCCGGTTGAACCGGTCGGACAGCCCCGAGAACACGCCCAGCGGGATGGCGAACAGCAGCGCCACGAAGACGGCCGAGAGGGTGAGCGCCAGGGTGTCCATGCTCTCCTGCCACAGCCCCTGGAGCCCCAGGAAGGTGAAGCCGGCCACCGCCAGCAGCGCGACGCGCCAGTTGCCCACGGCCCAGGACACATAGCCGGCGATGCCGACGACACCGAGCCACCCGATCTGCGGGGCCGGGCGGTCGGCGGAGGGCTGCGAGATCAGCTCCTGCACGAACGTCACCAGGGTGTCGATGACCAGGCGGATCTCGTTGAAGAAGTACAGGAAGAGGGGGTTGGAGTTGCGGTTCGCGCCGATGGAGTCGTTGACGTCGTTGAACCAGCGGTGCAGGTCGGTCAGGTCCGCCGCGGCCAGGGCGAGGGTCTGCTTCCCGCGCAGGACGGCGAAGAGCACCAGCCACAGGACCAGGATGGCGCCGACCACCATGGACCGGCTGACCTTGCGTCCCGCGCCGGCGGCGGGAGCGGGCTCCGCCGTCCGCGTCTCCTCGGGCTTCTCGACGGCGACGGTCATCACGCGCCGCCCTCCTGCCCGGCGACCACCGCGAGGATCTCCTCGTCGCCGACGATGCCGAGCAGCTTGCCGTTCTCGACGACCTTGACCGGCTTGTCGGCGGCCAGTACCGCCCGGGTGGCCTCCTTCACCACGACGTCCGGGCCCAGCTCGGGACCGTCCAGGGCGTCGCCGTCCTCCAGGGGCCGCATGATCCACCGCAGGGTCAGCACGTCACCGCGCGGGACGTCCTTGACGAACTCGCGCACGTAGTCGTCCGCCGGGGCGCCCACCAGTTCGTCGCCGGTGCCGCACTGGACCATCGCGCCGTCGCGCATGATCAGGATGCGGTCGCCGAGTTTGAGGGCCTCGGACAGGTCGTGGGTGATGAACACCATCGTCTTGCCGACCTCGTGGTGCAGCCGGATGACCTCGTTCTGCATGTCCCTGCGGATCAGCGGGTCGAGCGCCGAGAACGGCTCGTCGAAGAAGAGCACGTCGGGATCACCGGCCAGCGCCCGGGCCAGACCGACGCGCTGCTGCATGCCGCCGGAGAGCTGGTCGGGGTAGGAGTTCTCGTAGCCCGCGAGGCCGACCAGTTCGACGACCTCCTGGGCCCGCCTGACGCGCTCGGCCCTGCCCACGCCGCGGATCTCCAGCCCGAACGCCACGTTGTCGACGACGCGGCGGTGGGGCAGCAGACCGAAGTGCTGGAAGACCATGGAGAACTTCCGGCGTCTGAGGTCGCGCAGGCGCTTGTCGTCGGCCTGGCGGATGTCCTCGCCCTCGAAGACGATCTCACCGGCGGTGGGTTCGATCAGCCGGGTCAGACATCGCACCAGCGTGGACTTGCCGGAGCCGGACAGCCCCATGACGACGAAGACCTCGCCGGGCGAGACGTCGAAGTGGACGTCGCGCACGGCGGCGGTGCATCCGGTGCGGTCCATCAGCGCGCGGCGGGTCAGCCCGCGCAGCTCCTCGGAATCCGGGACCTGGTCGGCCTTCGGTCCGAACACCTTCCACAGCCTGCGCACGGAGATGACCGGGGTGGAGCCCGAGTCCTGGGACGTGCCGCGCCGCTGCGGCACCTCGGTCTGTGTGGTCACGTTCGACCTTCTTTCGGCATTCAGCCGCGGAACCAGTGCTGCGGCCGGGGTTGGATGTTCTGCCAGATGTGTTTGGGCTCTCGGTACTCGTTCAGGCCGGTCGGTCCCAGCTCCCGGCCCACGCCCGATCGCCCGAAGCCACCCCATTCCGCCTGCGGCACATAGGGGTGGTAGTCGTTGATCCAGACCGTCCCGTGACGCAGCCTCCGGGCGACCCGCTGGGCCTTGCCGGCATCCTGCGTCCACACGGCTCCGGCGAGTCCGTACGCGGTGTCGTTGGCGATGCGTACGGCGTCGTCCTCGTCGGTGAAGCGCTCCACGGTGAGCACGGGCCCGAAGGACTCCTCGTGCACCACGCGCATGTCCTGCCCGCACTCGTCGAGCACGGTCGGCAGGTAGTAGTGGCCGCCTGCCAGCGCCGGGTCGTCGGGCCGGGCGCCCCCGCAGCGCAGTACGGCGCCTTCGGCGAGCCCGGCCGCGACGTACGCCTCGACCTTCTCCAGGTGCTGCGCGGAGATCAGCGCCCCGGTCTCGGCGTCGGGGTCGAAGGGGCCGCCGAGCCGGATCCGCCGGGCCCGGCGGACCACCTCGTCGACGAAGCGGTCGTGCAGGGAGTCCTCCACGACCAGCCGGGCCCCGGCCGAGCAGACCTGGCCCGAGTTCAGGAAGACGGCCGTGAGCGCGAAGTCCACGGCCGTGGCGAAGTCGGCGTCGGCGAAGACGACGTTGGGATTCTTGCCGCCCAGCTCCAGCGCCACCTTCTTCACGGTCGCGGCGGCGGTGGCCATGATCCGCCTGCCGGTCTCCAGGCCCCCCGTGAAGGACACCATGTCCACGGCCGGGTCCTCGGACAGCGGCGCGCCCACCTCGGGCCCGGTGCCGAGGACGAGGTTGGCGACGCCGGCCGGGAGCCCGGCCTCCTGGAGAGCCCTCATCAGCAGGATCGAGGTGGAGGGGGTGAGCTCGCTGGGCTTGAGGACGATCGTGTTGCCGGCCAGCAGAGCCGGGGCCACCTTCCAACCGGCTTGCAGCAACGGGTAGTTCCACGGGGTGATGAGCCCGCACACACCCACCGGCTCATGGACGACCCGGCTGACGGCGTCGTCGCGGCCGGTGTCGATCACACGGCCGGCGTCGGTGCCGCCGAGCCCGCCGTAGTAGCGGAGGCAGGAGACGACATCGGCGATGTCGTACTCGCTCTCCACCAGCCGCTTACCGGTGTCGAGGGACTCGGCGCGGGCGAATTCCTTGGCGTCGCGTTCGAGGATGTCGGCGGTGCGCAGCAGCAGTGCGCCGCGCTCCCGCTCGGGGGTGCCCGGCCAGTCCCCCGTGTCGAAGGCGCGCCGCGCGGCGGCGATCGCCGCCTCGGCGTCGGGGCGTGTGCCTTCCGAGACGGTCGCCGCGAGCGTACCGTCGGCGGGACATCGGATCTCCCGGCGACCGCCGTCCACCGAATCCCGCCATTCGCCGTCCACATACAGGTCTGCCACGCGACGAGCCTTTCGATGGAAATTCGTTGCGCATCGTGCACCCTATTGCTTGTGGTGGAACACAGTGTCGAATGGGAGTACCCACGTCAAGGGGTGGGCGGATGACGATTTCGCCAGGCGCGGCTTTACCCGCCCGCCCTTGACCGCGAGCGGCCGCGAGCCGACCATGTTGCGCATCGCTCACCATGTTGTGCATGACGCACCGACGGAGGCCGCCATGTCCCCCCGACCGCAACCTGGCCGTGAGTACGTCCTCACCCTCTCCTGTCCCGACAGCGCCGGGCTGGTCCACGCCGTGAGCGGCTTCCTCGTCAGGAACTCCGGCAACATCCTGGAAAGCCAGCAGTTCGACGACCGACTTCAGGGCCGCTTCTTCATGCGGGTCCACTTCGACGTCTCCGACCCGGACACCGAACTGGAAACCCTGCGATACCGGTTCGGTCCGGTGGCCCGGGCCTACGGCATCTCCTGGGCCCTCAACGAAGCGGCCACACCGACCCGGACACTGATCATGGTGTCCAGGTTCGGCCACTGCCTGAACGACCTGCTCTTCCGTCGGCGCACCGGCGCCCTCAACATCGAGGTCCCCGCGATCGTCTCCAACCACCGGGACTTCGAGGGACTCGCCCGGACGTACGACATCCCCTTCCACCACGTGCCGGTGACCAAGGAGACCAAGCCCGAGGCCGAGGCACGGCTGCTGGAGCTCGTGCGTGAGCTGGACATCGACCTGGTGGTGCTCGCCCGCTACATGCAGGTCCTCTCCGACGACCTGTGCAAGGAGTTGGAGGGCCGCGCCATCAACATCCACCACTCGTTCCTGCCCAGCTTCAAGGGCGCACGCCCCTACGAGCAGGCCTACCGGCGCGGAGTGAAGCTCGTCGGCGCGACCGCGCACTATGTGACGCCGGACCTGGACGAGGGTCAGATCATCGAGCAGGACGTGGTCCGGGTGGACCACTCGCTCGACCCCGGCGACCTGGTCGCCGTCGGGCGGGACGTGGAGGCGCAGGTGCTCGCCCACGCGGTGAAGTGGCACAGCGAGAGCCGTGTGATGGTGGACGGCAACCGCACCGTGGTCTTCCGCTGAACCGAGTCACGAAGGCGTCGGGACCGGATTCCGGTCCCGACGCTTTCGTATACGGCGCGAGTCGGTCTCCGGCCCCTGCCTTCTCCCGGTTCAGCCGCCCAGCCGGTCCAGCAGCGCGCGGCGCCACCGCTCCGTCTCGGCGATCTGGTTGAACGTGAACAGGTGCAGGCCGGCCACGCCCGCCGAGGGTGCGGTGAGGGCCTCCTCGGCACGGGACAGCAGCCGCTCGGGGGCGTACCCGCCGGGGGCCGCGAAACGCACGAACCAGGAGGCGTGCTTCGTCAGGAAGCGCGTCGACTCCCCCACCCCGATCCTGGCGGCCATGGCCAGCAGCTTCGTCCGCTGCACGGGCCCGGCGACCCCCATGTACACGGGCAGGGTGACGTCACGGCGCCGGATGCGAACGAGCCATTCCGCGAGCACCCGTGGGTCGAAGCACAGGTTGCTCACGATGTAGGTGGCGTGCTCGCGCTTGTCCCACATGGCCTGGACGGTGACGTCGTCGTCGATGAGCGGATGGCTCTCCGGGTAGCCGGTGATCCCGACGCGGGTGAAGGGACTGCCCAGCTCGCTCAGTCTGCGCAGGACCGGGAGGGCGCCGCCGTAGGCCCCGGCGGGCGGGTCGGAGTCGCCGGCCGGGACGAACACGTCGTCCACACCCGCCTCCAGGAGCCGGCCGGTGACCTCCTTCAGGTGGAGGTCGTCCCGCAGCAGCCGGGCGGGCACGTGCGGGACGACCCGGTAGCCCTGCGCGGCGAGCCTGGAGGCGAGGGCCAGGGTCGGCTCCAGGCCCTTGACCGGCGACGCCGTCACGGTGACGACGACGTCGCGCGGGACGTGGGCGAGGACCTTGTCCTCGGTGGCCTTCGCGGGCAGCACCTCGTAGCGGACGCTCTCCAGCAGCGCCCTCAGACCTGTCGCGCTCAACACCTACTCCGTCTGCTTCCGGACGTCACGATGGCGGTAGTACGCGGCCTTGGACGGCGCCGGCGGCTCCTTGCCGAGGATCAGGTCGGCGGCCTTCTCGGCGACCATCATCACCGGGGCGTAGATGTTGCCGTTGGTGACGTACGGCATCACCGACGCGTCGACGACGCGCAGGCCTTCCACGCCGTGCACCCGCATGCTGGTGGGATCGACGACGGACATCTCGTCGGTGCCCATCTTGCAGGTGCAGGACGGGTGCAGGGCGGTCTCGCCGTCCTTGGCCACCCAGGCGAGGATCTCCTCGTCACTCTCCACCGACGGACCGGGTGAGATCTCCCCGTCGTTGTAGGGGGCGAGCGCGGGCTGGCCGAGGATCCTGCGCGCGACCCTGATCGCCTCGACCCACTCGCGGCGGTCCTGTTCGGTGGAGAGGTAGTTGAAGCGCAGCGCCGGGTGCTCGCGCGGGTCCCTGCTCCTGATCTTCACGGAGCCGATGGCGTCGGAGTACATGGGTCCGACGTGCACCTGGTAGCCGTGGCCCCCGGCGGGCACGGAGCCGTCGTAGCGGACCGCGATGGGCAGGAAGTGGAACATCAGGTTGGGGTAGTCCACGTCCTCGTTGCTGCGGGCGAAGCCGCCGGCCTCGAAGTGGTTGGTCGCGGCGGGGCCCTTCCTGAACAGCCACTGCAGTCCGATGAAGGGGGCCCGCCACTTCGCCAGGTACGGCTGCATGGAGACCGGCTGCTTGCAGGCGTACTGGATGTACACCTCCAGGTGGTCCTGCATGTTCTCGCCGACGCCCGGGAGGTCGTGGACGACGTCGATGCCGAGGGCGCGCAGTTCCCCGGCGTTGCCGACGCCGGAGAGCTGGAGCAGCTGCGGGGAGTTGATGGCGCCGCCGCACAGGATGACCTCCTTGGCGCGGACCTGCTGGAGGGCGCCCCGGCCGCGCTGGTACTCGACCCCGACCGCGCGCTTGCCCTCGAAGAGGACGCGGGTGACGAGGGAGCGGGTCCGGACGGTGAGGTTGGGCCGTCTCATCGCGGGCTTGAGGTACGCCTTCGAGGCCGACAGCCGGCGTCCGCGATGGACATTCCGGTCGAACTTGGCGAAACCTTCCTGTCGGTAGCCGTTGACGTCGTCCGTGGGCGCGTAACCCGCCTCCTCGGTGGCCTTGAGGAAGGCGTCGAAGAGGGGGTTGGACGCCGGGCCGCGTTCGAGGACGAGCGGGCCGTCATGGCCGCGGAACTCGTCGTCGGGGTCGGCCGCGAGACAGTTCTCCATGCGCCGGAAGTACGGCAGGCAGTGTGCGTAGTCCCAGGTCTCCATGCCGGGGTCGGCCGCCCAGCGCTCGTAGTCCATGGGGTTGCCGCGCTGGAAGATCATGCCGTTGATGCTGCTGGAGCCGCCCAGCACCTTGCCGCGCGCGTGGTAGATGCGCCGGCCGCCCATGTGAGGCTCGGGCTCGGACTCGTACTTCCAGTCGTAGAACCGGCTGCCGATCGGGTAGGTCAGCGCCGCGGGCATGTGGATGAAGACGTCCCACGGGTAGTCCGGCCGGCCCGCCTCCAGCACCAGTACCCGGTTGGCCGGGTCGGCGGAGAGCCGGTTCGCCAGTGCACTGCCGGCCGAACCGCCACCGACGATGACGAAGTCGTACTGCAGGGGAGCCATGATGCCTCGTCTCGCTCGCGCCGTAGATGTGCGAGGCATGCTAGACCTGGTCCCGTCATGCGCACCAGGTTGCGGAGCACGCAACTTGCCGAACATCGTTTCGACGGCATTACTTGCAGGTGTGTTGTTTACTGCGCGTATAGTTTTACTGTGAGCAACTACAGCCCTGACACAGAAGCGTCGAATTCGCACGCCGGTGGCGTGCAGTCGGTGGACCGCGCCATCAGCGTTCTGGAGATCCTCGCTCAGCGTGGCGAGGCGGGGGTCAGCGAGGTGGCGGGCGAGATCGACGTCCACAAGTCCACCGCCTTCCGTCTGCTCGGCGCCCTGGAGGCGCGCGGTCTGGTGGAGCAGGCCGGCGAGCGCGGGAAGTACCGGCTCGGCTTCGGCATCGTGCGCCTCGCCGGCGCGGTCACCGGCCGTATCGACATCACCCAGCAGGGCCGTCCGGTCTGCGAGCGTCTCGCCGAGGAGATCGGCGAGACGGTCAACATCGCCGTCATGCAGGAGCACTACGCGATCAACCTGTACCAGGTGCGCGGCCCGGGCGCGGTCACCGCGCACAACTGGGTCGGCCAGCTGACCCCGCTGCACGCCACGTCCAGCGGCAAGATCCTGCTGGCCCACCTGCCCGCGAAGGAGCGCGCCGCGCTGCTGTCTACCGCCGGGATGAAGAAGGTCACCCCGCGGACCATCACGGCGAAGACGAAGCTCGAGAAGAACCTCGCCGAGGCCCGCGAGCGCGGCTACGCGTGGACGCTGGAGGAACTGGAGATCGGCCTGCACGCCATGGCCGCACCGGTTCGCAATCGGGACGGCGATGTCATCGCGGCGCTCAGCGCCTCCGGACCCGCGTACCGGTTCACCGAGGAGCGCCTGCACGAGCTGGCCCCGGTGCTCCTCAAGGGCGCCGAGGAGATCAGCCACCGGATGGGCTACCTGGGCTGAGCCCCGGCCGCGTCACGCCTGAGGGGTGCCCAGGCGCTCGTTCACCCAGTCGTGGAAGGCTCCGATGTGGTGCTCGCTGGGCACCAGCACGCCGCCCTTGGCGTACATCCGGGAGCCCATTGCGGGCTGCGTGCGTTCGCAGGCGTCGAAGTCCTGCTGATTGACCCGGTGGAACAGCTCCACGGACCGGCTGACATCCTTGCCGCTCTCGACGACGTGCGGCAGGTACAGCCAGTCGCACTCGACGACCGTGCGGTCCACGGACACCGGATACATCCGGTGGAAGATCACGTGATCGGGCACCAGATTGATGAACACCTGCGGCCGGACGGTGATCGCGTAGTAGCGGCGGTCCTGGTCCTCGGCGACACCGGGGATGCGGTCCAGGCCCTCGGAGCCGTCGACGGTGAAGCCCTGGACCTCCTCGCCGAACTCGGCGCCGTGCCCGACGTAGTACTGGGCCGCGTAACCGTCCGCGAACTCCGGCAGCACCTCGGTGAGTTCGGGGTGGATCGTGGCGCAGTGGTAGCACTCCATGAAGTTCTCGATGATGAGCTTCCAGTTCGCCTTCACGTCGTAGACGATCCGCTTGCCGACCGAGAGGTTCTCGATGCCGTAGCGCTCGATCGACTCGACGTCGCCGAGGCGGGCGACGATCTCGCCGATGACCTCCTCCTCGAAGGAGGGCGGGTTCTCCGCGAGGCAGACCCAGACGTAGCCGAGCCATTCGCGCACGGCCACGCTCGCGAGGCCGTACTCGGTGCGGCCGATGTCGGGCATCTTGGTGAGGTTGGGCGCCGCGACGAGCTTGCCGTCCAGGCCGTACGTCCAGGCGTGGTACGGGCACTGGAAGGCCCGCTTGACCTCACCGGTCTCCTCGGTGCAGAGCTTGGCACCGCGGTGCCGGCACACGTTGAAGTACGCCCGGACGCTGTTGTCCCTCGCCCGCGTGACGAGGATGCTCTCGCGGCCCACGTCGACGGTGCGGAAGGCACCGGGCTTCGCCAGCTCGGAGGCACGCGCCACGCAGAACCACATGGTCTCGAATATGCGCTCCTGCTCCTGGGCGAAGATCCCCGGGTCCGTGTAGGAGGAGCCGGGGAGGGTGGCGATCAGACTGTCCGGCAGGCTGGTCGAGGTCACGTTGCACTCCTCGGGAGACGTCATGGAGGGGTCGTTCACGCGCCGAGAAGAGTCAGGACGCGGCGGCGAGCTGCTTGCGCCAGCGCATGAACAGCCGCGGCTGGTTCATGCCGAGCACGGCGACCGGGTCCCCGGCCCGCCGGTAGACGGCCAGGACATCGCGGTCGTCCGCGGTGCCCGCCTCGATGGTCACGCTGTCGGCGCCGGCCGCGTGACCGGCGAACTGGATCTTCACGCCGTACTGGTCGGACCAGAAGTACGGCGGCCGGGGCGCCCCCGGTTCCACCGCACCCCCCGCCAGCAGCGTGGCGACGGCGGCGTCGGCGCGCTCGCGCGCACCCGTCCAGTGCTCGACGCGCCGGTGCCGGCCCGCGCGCGGGTCGTACCAGTTGGCGCAGTCACCGACCGCGACCACGCCGGCCAGGCGGGTACGGCCGTCGGCGCCGCACTGGACGCCGTCGTCGAGAGCGATGCCGGAGCCTTCCAGCCACTCGACGTTGGGGCGGGCACCCACGCCGACCACCACGATGTCGGCCGGGAGGCCACGGCCGTCCTCCAGCAGGACGGCGTCGACACGCCGCTCCCCGCTGAGCCCTTTGACGCCCACGCCGCACTCCAGTCGTACGCCGTGGTCGGTGTGGAGGGCGGAGACGATGGCCCCCATGGCCTCGCCGAGCGGTCCGGCGAGCGGCGTCCGGGCCGCCTCGACGACGGTCACGTCCAGTCCGAGGGCGGACGCGGTGGAGGCGACCTCGGCTCCGATGAAGCCTGCGCCGATCACCACCAGGCGTCCGCCGCGGAGCAGTTCGTCCCGCAGGGCGCGGGCGTCGTCCAGGGTGCGCAGCGTGTGCACGCCGGCCAGGCCCTCGGAGCCGGGGAGCGTGCGTGCCGCGGCGCCCGTCGCGATGACGACCCCGTCGGCCCGCACCTCCCGTCCGTCACCCAGCCGGACGACGCGCCGTGCGTGGTCGAGTCCCGCGGCGCGGACGCCGAGCAGCCACTCCGCCCCGAGGTCCTCGTCGTCCGTCTCCAGCGCGAGTTCGGCTTCGCCCAGCGTGCCGGCCAGGAACTCCTTGGACAGCGGGGGCCGGTCGTACGGGCGGTGGAGCTCGTCGCCGATGACGACGAGCCGGCCGTCGTAGCCCCGCTTGCGCAGGGAGCGCGCCGCTGACAGGCCGGCCAGCGACGCGCCGACCACGGCGACCGTCCTCACGCGGGACCTCCGGCGAGCCGGGCCGCGATGCAGGGCGGCAGGTTGGGCGCGTCCATGGACAGACGGACGTAGATCATGCCGTTCTCGACGAGGACCTCGTGCGTCCGGACCGGAAGCTTGGCCGGCGGGGCGTCGACCGCACCGGTCCGCAGGTCGAACTTCGAAGCATGCAGCGGGCATTCCACCTCGCAGCCCTCCAGCCAGCCGTCGGCGAGCGACGCGTCCTGGTGGGTGCAGGTGTCGTCGATGGCGAAGAGTTCGCCGTCGTCGGTGTGGAACACCGAGACCGGCGGATCGATGTCGAGCCGGTGGGCCTCGCCCCGGGGGAGATCCTCGAGACGGCACGCGGGAATCATCATGACACCTCGGTGCGTATAACGAAACGGATTGCGGTAAGCGCAACATCAGTCTGGGGTTGCCCAGAACCCTTGTCAAGGCATTCAGAGGCCGCTCTGACGCCGTTCATTTTGTTGCGTCAGGTAGAACCCAACTCACATACAACAACAGCCCGTCCTGTCGGATCGCGATCGCCGCGAGCCGATGGGACGGGCCTGCGTGGGTCCCCCGAGGGCGTCAGAAACCGCGGTCGATCCACTCCTGGAGGTGCGGGGCCTCGGCGCCGACGGTGGTCGTGTCCCCGTGCCCGGTGTGCACGACGGTCGCTTCGGGCAGCGTCAGCAGCCGGTCCCGGATCGATTCCACGATGGTCGGGAAATGGCTGTACGACCGCCCTGTGGCCCCTGGCCCGCCGGCGAACAGCGTGTCGCCGCTGAAGAGCGCCGCGAGGCCCGGTGCGTACAGGCAGACCGCCCCGGGGGCGTGGCCGGGCGTGTGCAGCACGGTCAGTTCGACACCGGCCACCGAGAGGTTCTGGCCGTCGGTCAGTTCGGCGTCCGGTGCCCTGTCGGGGTGGGTCTGTTTCCACAGCGGCAGGTCGTCGGGATGGAGGAGGACCGGGGCGCCGGTGCGCTCGGCGAGGGCGGGGGCGGCGTCGATGTGGTCGTTGTGGGCGTGCGTGCAGACGATGGCGGTGAGCCGGCGGTCCCCGACGGCCTCGGCGATGGCGTCGGCGTCGTGGGCGGCGTCGATGACGATCGCCTCGGTGTCGTCGCCGACGATCCACACGTTGTTGTCCACGTCCCAGGTGCCGCCGTCGAGGGTGAACTGCCCCGAGGTGACCAGGCGGTCGATGCGGGCGGCCATCAGAGGACCACCACCGAGCGCAGGACGTCGCCGTGGTGCATGCGCTCGAAGGCCTTCTCGACGTCGTCCAGTGCGATGGTCTCGGTGACGAAGGCGTCCAGGTCCAGCCGGCCCTGCAGATACAGGTCGATGAGCATCGGGAAGTCCCTGCTCGGCAGGCAGTCGCCGTACCAGGAGGACTTCAGGGCGCCGCCGCGGCCGAAGACGTCCAGCAGGGGCAGTTCCAGCTTCATCTCGGGGGTGGGCACGCCGACGAGCACGACGGTGCCGGCGAGGTCGCGGGCGTAGAAGGCCTGCTTGTAGGTCTCGGGGCGGCCGACCGCCTCGATCACCACGTCGGCGCCGAAGCCTCCGGTCAGCTCGCGGATCGCCTCGACCGCGTCGGCCTCCTTGGAGTTGACGGTGTGGGTCGCGCCCAGCTTGGCGGCCGTCTCCAGCTTGCGGTCGTCGATGTCGACCGCGATGACCTTCGCCGCACCCGCCAGATTCGCCCCGGCGATCGCCGCGGCCCCGACGCCGCCGCAGCCGATGACCGCGACCGTGTCGCCCCGGCCGACGTTCCCGGTGTTGATGGCGGCGCCGATGCCCGCCATCACGCCGCAGCC